>NZ_RZSL01000708.1:0-2689 GCF_003997355.1 Mesorhizobium sp. M1E.F.Ca.ET.041.01.1.1
CATCAAAATGCTCTTCTTTTGTTGAATGATCATTCAATAAAAGCATATTTTATATTGAAATGCAATGGCTTGTGGAAATAAGGAAAATCCATGGCGATGGGTTTTGCCTCGCCTGGGCCGAGAAAATCCCGGAAAATCCGGGCCTTAGTCAGGGATGTGGAACAGCGGTTCCGGCCGCGGATTCGGGCGTTGCGAGAGGGTCCGTTTCGACACCTCCCGCGCTCCGGATGACCGCGACGGCCATAGCAATTCGGCGCCTGTGTGAGGTCGCTTACAGTCCGCCGCATCCGACAGGCGCATGTGTTTCTTTCGTGAACCAGAGGCGGCTCGCCGGTCCCAAGCAGGAACAAAGGCGGCGGCCCTGTTTCAATCCTGTTACACGGCCGATCGCACTCAATCATTCGGCTGTTACCTGGCGCGATTATGTTCGTTTCATAAGGAAAAGAAAGATAACGAAGGGAACAGCCGATGTTTGCGAAAGTCCAGACCACCGACGCCAGCCGCCGCATTTACGGCCCGGAGCGCAATGATCGCCGGCCGAAGCTCGCGCTGCGCCAGCGCGCCAGCGATCATCCGATGGCGATGTTCACGCTGCTCGGCGCCACCGCCTTTGCCGGCATGGTGCTTGCGCCGGCCGCGGGTCCCGCTTTCGCTTCGATCAATCCCCCGGCCAACGTCGTGGAGGGCGCGCCGACCACGCTCAAGACCGCGCGCCTGCCGCAGCCGCAGATCGAGTTCGCCTGCAAAGGCCAGAACTGGGGCGCCGAAAGCCCCGAGTGCCTGCGCGCCATCGCCGAGCAGTCAGGCCAGCACAGGGCCCGCGCGGTGCGCATGATCGCCAACGCGGCGCCGCTCACCAACACACCGAACGTTTTTTAAGGCTCCCCTGAGCGCACCCTCCGCGCTCCAGTCAGGCTCCCGCCGCAATGTCGGTCGGGAGCCTCTTTTTTGGAATATGTGGCGATTCAGGTGAGGCCGGCCTGCGAACGGCGGCTTCCTGCGCTCCCGGCCCTCGCCGGCCGAAGCCGAAGCACTCACGAGTCGCCGCGCAGTTGAGGCTATGGCCGGCATAGGCCGGTACTCGCGTACTTGAATGTAAGCTCCGTTCCGGTTCTCGGAAGCTATCGTTCTCCACTCGGCCTGACTTGAATCGCCACATATCCCTGGCGCGCCGGATTCAGCCTTCCACGGCCGCCGCCTGATCGGCGATAGCGGAGAGGACCCCGCGGACGTCTAGTGTGGAGAATGGCTTCTCCAGGATCTGCGGGCGCTGGTGCGGCGGCAGCGCCTCGATCTCAGCCTTGGCGCCGATAAGGTCGCCGGTGACCAGCACGAAGCGTTGCGCCAGTCCCGGCCGTTCGGCCAGCAGTTCGCGATAGATCGATATGCCGCTGGTGCCCGGCATGCGCAGGTCGGAAAAGACGATGTCCGGCGGCATCTGCCCGCTCAGCACCTCACCGGCCGACGTCCAGCTTGCGACGACGCGCGATTTCACCGCCATGAGCTCCAGTATGTCGGAGAGAGAAGCGGCGACGTCGGGCTCGTCGTCGATGATCAGCGCATGGCGCAGCCCGCTCGAGCGTGCCGGACCTTCGCCGGTCTTTGCCGTATCGCCGGCGATCGCCGGCAGTTGGACGACGAAGCGCGCGCCGTGCGGCTCAACCTCCTCGAACCAGATGTTGCCGTTGTGGCGCTCGACGATCGATTTCGAGATCGAAAGGCCGATGCCGGTACCGACGCCGACGGGCTTGGTGGTGAAGTAGGATTCGAAGATGCGTGAGCGGATCGCCTCGGGAATGCCGGGCCCGTTGTCCTCGACGGAGAATCCGGGATTGCCGCGCTCGCTGCGAAAGGTCCGCACCTTGATGTGCCGCTCGCCGGTGGCTCCAGCCAGCGCATGCTGGCTGTTGATGAGGAAGTTGGCCGCGACCTGCGTGACATGGTCGGCGTCCGCCATGGCGAGCAGCGGGCCGTTGGCGAAGTCGGTGTCGATGATGATGCCGCTGGAGCGCGCGCCATAGGCGGTAACCTCGAGCGCCGAGCGCATCACCTGGTTGAGGTCGGTTTCGGCCTGCTCGGTCGGATGCAGGCGCACCATCGACAGGAAGCTCTTGACGATGCGGCCGCAGCGTTCGGCGGCCGCGCGCACCTTTTCGGCGCGCACCTTGGTCTGCGGGTCGGTCGCGAATTCATGCAGCAGGGTCGATTGCGCGACCACCACCGCCAGCGGGTTGTTGAGCTCGTGCGAGACGCCGGCGAGCAGCGAGCCCATCGCCGCCATCTTTTCGTTCTGGTGCAGCTTCTCGCGCTGGCGGTTGATCTCTTCTTCGGCGTGCAGCTTCTCGCGCAGGTCGCGGATCGAGCCGAAGATCAGGCGGCGATCGGCAACCCGCATCTCAGTCGCGGTCAGTTCGATCGGGAAAATCTCGCCGGCCGCGTTCTGGGTCACGGTCTCGAGCCGTTGGCCGACCATCGGCGCGCCGCGGCCCGCCATATACTCGGCGCCCGACGCATAGCCCTTGCGGTAGTAGTGCGGAACGATGGTGTCGAGCAGGTCCTTGCCGAGGATATCGCTGCGCGGGAAGCCGAACATCTTCTCGGCGGCCGGGTTGAATTCGATGATGAAGCCCGCCTCGTCGATGACGATGATGGCGTCGAGCGAGGCCTGCAGCATGGTGCGGCGGATGAC
>NZ_RZSL01000709.1:0-2686 GCF_003997355.1 Mesorhizobium sp. M1E.F.Ca.ET.041.01.1.1
GGCTTGGCCAAGCAGGTCAAAGGTTCGGTCCGGCTAACGATAGGCAAGGCCACCGGAAACCGTGTGATGCAAATCAGGGGCATGGCGGACAAGTCTGCGGGCCAGGTGCAGAAGGCCTGTGGCGACATGAAAGCCATGCTCAAAAAAGCGATGTGATTGGCAGGCCCGCGGTCACGTCTCAAACGTCTTCGCAAAGGCGTTGGTGAAGACGACCTCGCCATGGTCGCCGGCCGCCTCGCCCAGGAGCACATCCATATTGTCGTCAGTCACCCGCGCCAGCGCGAAACCGCCCATATAGGCCGCCTTCGGCTTGACGAGGTCGAGCCCGTCGCGCTGGTAGATCATCGGCACTTCGTGCTGATGGCCGTGGAAGACGGCGATGACATTGTAGCCCTTCAGCGCGGCCACCAGCGCCTGGCGGTCGGCCTCGCCCCACCAGTGCGGGCCGCCTGTGCCGCCGTCGTCGTAAATGCGTTTTGCCGGATCCCAGCGCTCCGTCGAAAAAGTGTCCCAGCCATAATGCTGGAACAGGATCACCGGGCGGCCGTCGCCGGCATAGGTCGCCAGATCCTGCTTCAGCCACGGCAGGCTGCTCATCGCGCCATGGCCGGTGTCGCCGGCGAAACGATGCGTCTGGACGAGATGCAGGCCGCCCCAGTCCCAGGAATAGCAGTCGGTGTCGACGTCGTACTCGGTTGCCGGCACCGGCGGCTTGAAGAACACGCCGGGGCGATGGTTGACCTCGACATAGTCGCGCAACTCGCGCCGGTACCAGTCGACATGCGGCGGCGAGCCGTTCTGGTCGAGGTCGTGATTGCCGAGGCCGACATAGACCGGAATGTGGACGCGGTCCGGCCCGATGCCTTGCTGGTAGCGCTGGCTGAACTGCAGGAGTTGCGTGCCTTCGCTGGGCTCGGTGACCTGGCCGCCGCCATCGTCGGTGATGTCGCCGCCGGTGACGAGGCCGAGCGGCGTGCCGATGCGTGTGCCGGCCGAATGCAGGCCGGTTGCGACACCGCCGATCTCGACCGGCCATTTCTTGTCGGCGATCGCATTCAGCGCCGCGACGTTGCGCAGAAGTGCGGCGTCGGTCTTGCCCTCCTGCGCGCAATGCGGGCTGAGCCCGCTCGCCATGCGGCAGGCATGGATGTCGGCGATGAACAGGAAGGTTGCGTCGATCGGCTGGATGCGCCGGCCGGTCTGGGCGAAGGCCGAGCGCGGCAGGGCGCAAGTCGCGGCAAGGCCAGCCGCCAGGCCCAGGAAATCGCGGCGGGACAAGAATGCCGAGGACAGGCGATCCATCATCGCTCGATTGAACATTTTCAGCGCCCCATCGTCCAGATCGGCGGTCCATGGACTTTTCAAGCCTTGGTTGAATCGTGAAGGGCGCTTGGGTCGACAGCGCGGCGAGGGTCTGTCATTCCTTCCAGAACGCATCCTGGAGGACGGCATGAAACCCATGACGACCGGTATGGCGCTCGCCATGCTGACCCTCGCCGGCACCGCCGAGGCTGCCGACTGCGTCGACGCCAAGTCCGCCAAGGCCGGCTTCGTGCTGGAGAAGTCCGGCATCCGCAGCGAGTTCCGGCCGGCGCCGGGCGGCATGGTCGCTGTCGCCAACAACTACCAGTCGCAATCGCCGCAGACGCAATATCTCTATGCCGGGCTGATCGAGGTCTTCCGCGACAGCGAAACGGGCCGATTGTCGATGATCCCGCTCGGCGACATCAAGAAACTGTTTCCGCTGAAGGCCGGCGCCAGGAGCAAGACGGAGTTCGTGCGGCTGTCGGCGAAGAAGGCACCCAAGGGCACCGAAACGCTGGCTTTGGCCGTCAGGGGCAAGGAGACCTACAAGCTCGGTGACTGCAAATACAACGTCCTGGCGGTGAGCGAGACGCTTACCGGCGATACCGGCGCGGTAATCGACACATTCACCGCGCTCTATTCGCCGGACCTTCAGGCGGTGCTGGCGCGGCGCTATGACGAGGGCACAAGCGCGCAAAGCGGGGTGGGGTTCGAGACGATCAAGCCGCTGAAGGAGTAGTGCCGGCTTTCTTTAGGTCTCAAGCGAAGGCGATCCTTCACACCCCCCTCTGTCCTGCCGGCCATCTCCCCCGCAAGGGGGGAGATCAGCTGTTTTCGACGCTTTCGCCAATCGCCAACGCTGCAGGAAAAGTGCCGCCGGCCAAGCTGCCAATCTCCCCCTTGCGGGGGAGATGGCCGGCAGGCCAGAGGGGGGTGCTGTCCCGCTAACGTTCCTGAATCGTCTATCGCAGCAACATCCTACGGCGTCGCTTCCCTGTCAGTCGGCCTAGCGATGGCTGGAGGCCTTCCAACCCCTTCAAACATTCCCGCAGCACACCCGCATCCTGCGCGGTCTTGGCCATCGACATGGCGCCGGAATAAACCGCTACCGCAAGTACCGCGAAGCGGTCGGGATCGGTGCCGTCCTCCCCGCCGGCTTGCTGATCGGCCCGCGCTTTGTCGGCGATCGCCCGTCGCCAGCCGGCAAAAATCCCCGCAAGGGCCGTTCGGAAATCGGCGTCGGCGAGCGACAGTTCGTGCGCCAGATTGTTGAGCGGGCAGCCGCGCACATAGCCCTGCCGTTCCAGTTCCGCCGCCACCGCCTCGAACACGGCGCGCACGCCCTCACGCGCCGACGACGCCGCCCGCACCGGAGCGATCC
>NZ_RZSL01000070.1:0-17403 GCF_003997355.1 Mesorhizobium sp. M1E.F.Ca.ET.041.01.1.1
CGCCGACAACGATGTTGATCGGTTTGCCGGAATAGCCGGTCGAATCGACGACATCGTTGGTGAGAAAGACATAGCCGACGGGTTGCCCGCCCTTCAGTAGCTTTGCCGCGGGCGGATTACCCTCGACTGCGCCGAAACTGCCGGCGGCGGGATCTATGTCGGCCGCCGGCAATCCGCCCAGGAATTCGCCGAGGCGGCCGGCCGCGCTCGCTTCGCATGGCAACGACAGAACGGCGAGAAGAAGAACAAGGACGGCCATCAGCCGGCGCGCCGTCGGTCTCCATCCAAATTCGGTGAGTGATTTCATTGCCGCCATCTGCCCAAAGCCCGACCGAAACCTGACCAAGCGAGCGCCACCCTTAGACGATCGCGCCGGCGGCTCTTTGATCTACGACAAACTCAAACGATGCCAGCCGATGTCATACTGGCGCTCATTCCTCCAGGAGGCGCGCTCCCATGACGCGGCTGAGTGAAGAGCCCAAGGTGCAGTTTCGCAATGTTCAGCAGCTTCTTGGCTTGGCGACGGCCGTGGAGGAAAGCGCGGCACAGCGATACCAAAGGCTCGCTGCTCGTATGGAGAAGCTGAACGAGCGTGAGATTGCCGGAACGTTCAGTACGCTTGTCGAAGAGCAGCGCGACCATGTCGAGGAAATCGCCCGCCGCTCTAGTCAGTTGACGGGCGCGCAGCCGCCGACACCAGCCGATCCGCGTGGGTTGCCTTCAGAAATCGCTCGATCGTGGGACGAAGCGGAGGCAAGCGCGCTACTCACTGCGTACCGAGCCCTCGGCATTGCCGTGGACAACGAAATGTTGGCTTTCGCCTTCTATTCCTATGTCGCGGCGCAAAGCGACGATGCGGCAGTCCGGGCGACGGCGGAGTGGCTCGCCGGAAAGGCGCTCGATCACGCGGCGACGCTGCGCGAAGAGCGGCGTCGTGCCTATCGGCGGCAAGGTGCCGCAGGCGCCCGCAGCGAGATGCCAATGCTGGATGCTTCGTCGCTGCCGGAGTTCGTGCGACAGAGCCGCCAGCTGGAGTCGCGTGCCGCAGCCTGCCACCGAAGGATTGCTTCACGGCTTGCAATCTTGGGTGAGGATGCGGCGTCGAAAACGATCGCCGAGGTCGCCGAGCGGGAACGTGCGAACGGATCTGAAGCCGCCAACGGAACTGTCGAAGCAGGGAGAGCGGAGCTTGCGCAGGCCGCCAGGCCCTTGCCGCTTCTGCGCGCTGCGCTCGCCGAGGCCGAACGGCTGCACCAGGCCTATCTAAATCTCGCCGACCGCACGCGCGACGAACAGGTGCTGGCTGCGGCCCAACGGGCGGCGGATCGGACCCTGCTGAGCCTCGCTGCCATCGCAGCGCGGCTGCAGGCGTTCGGCTGATGCAGCGAGCGTCAGCCGCGGAGCGGTTCAGCGTTCGATGGAATCGCTGAACTGCCTTTACGCACTATTGGCCGATCTGTTTGAACAGCTCCTCGAAAGCCTTCTTGGCCTTGCCGGGCTGATTGACCGCTTCGGCTGCCTTCAGGTTGCTGCCCGGGTCGCCGACCACGACCAGCGCGACCATGCCCATGCCGTAGTGGGGATTGCATTTGATGCCGTAAACGCCGGGCTTCGTGAATGTGACTGAGACGTCCTTGTTCATCTCGCCTTTGAACGGCTGGGCGCCGTCCGGCAGCATGCCGGGAATGGATTCGACATCGTGGCCCTTGTCCTTGGCGACGAAATGGACGGTGTCGCCGGGCGCTACTTTGAGGAACGACGGTTCTAGCTGAAACATCCCGTGCTTGCCCATGTTCATCATGTTGACTTCAACCTCGGCGGCGTGAGCAGCACCAGCCGTTATCAGAGTGGCTGCCGCAACCGACAGCATAAGTTTCATCGAAGGCATTTTCTTCCGAGTCCTTATTTGTCTGGGACGAGATCGCTTGATCGACCCGCGCCGTCTATTAGACGAAGCTCGCCGGCGAACATTGCGCTAGGTCAAACTCAGAGCGGGTTGTCGGCTGAAGACGTGCTGGCTGTTCGCCACGCGCGCTTATTCCTGTCGCGTCCGTCGGCGGTAGATCCTTAGGCAACGTACGGACAGGCACCCCGGCGCTGGTCGGCTCGCACGCTACTCCGGCGAAGAGACGCTCCGTGGCTACGAGTCCACTGACGATTGCTCCAGACATGAGGCTACGACTGGGCGGCTCGGAATGACATCACTGACGAACGGGATCGCGACGGGGAGGCCAATCATTCAATGAAGGCTGCCAGGTGTACGTCGAAGAAAAGGCGAAAGATGCAGCTCGGAACCAACTCGACGAGAAAACGGCCACGAGGATAGCGACGAATAGGAATCCGCTAGCAGCTAGTGGGGCCGCTTTCTCTCGCGATCCACGTCATTCAGAAGCCAACAAGATCGGGAGCCAACCAGAAGGGCATGCTCTCGAGCTGGAGGCCGGCGACCTCGTAGGGAAGCCCGGGTCTTGATGTCGATCACCGACCACGTGCCGTCGGATTCGCTTTCGATGTCGAAATGCTCTGCCATTATTTCGCTTACATATGCGGCGGACGAGTTCCGCCAACCTTCACTGGTCCTGCGAAACTAAAGGGCGCTCTCAACCGCATCGTCGGCATCGGCCATAACAACTTTCCGGCTACGGCTCGGAGCGACTAGCTCTCGCATGGAAACTCTGAGTTCAAGCGCCGCAGCATCGCTTGTACTTTAGGCCGCTTCCGCATGGGCACTGGGCATTGCGCCCGGAAGGCGAGCCTGCAGGCTCTCTTGCCAGCATGTCCATGATCCTGGCCGCAGGCAGCCCTTGACGCAGCAGGTGCACCATCGCCTCCAGCAAGGGTGCCGCGTGGGCAAAGAACATGCGATTGGATTCGCAAAAATAGTTCAACCGCTCCGGGGCATTCGCGGGCGTTGGTAGGAAACGGTGCTTGGGACAGCCGCCATGACAGGCAAAGCGCCATTCGCACCTTTTGCATGCGGCAGGAAGGCGGGCTTTCTTGTCCAGGCCGAACTGTCGCTGTTGCGGCAGAGACGCCAGAGCATCGATCGGAGACTGCGTGATGTTGCCGAGCCGATATTGCGGATAGACGTAGTGGTCGCACGCATAAAGGTCGCCATTGTGCTCCAGGGCCAGTCCCGAGCCACAGGTCTCCGCAAAGACGCATAAAGAGGCTGGCCGCCCGGCCCAGATCCCGAGCTGAAGGTCGAAGAACTGGACGAAGACCCTGCCGACGTCATGACGGACCCATTCGTCGAACATCCTGCACAGGAACCGGCCGTATTTCTTGGGGGTCACGCTCCAAGGCGCGATGACGAGATCGTCGTCGTTGGGCATGGGCGGCGGGGCGAGCTCTCCTTGCCGATCGATCCGCTCGATCACCGGGATGAACTGCATGAACTGCACGCCGATGTCCCGCAGATAGCGGTACACTTCCAGGGGGAAGCTGACGTTGCGGGCGTTGACCACGCACAGGACGTTCGTATCCACCCTATGACGGGCCAGCAGATCCCAGGCAGACAGCACGCGGGACGAGCTGGGCTGGTCGCGCCTGTCGCGTCGGTAATGATCGTGCAGGCGAGGCGGTCCATCCAGGCTCAGGCCAACCAGAAACTGTTCCTCGTGGAAGAATCGTGCCCATTCGTCATCGAGAAGGGTGCCGTTCGTCTGCAGCGCGTTGCGGATGGCGCGGCCTGGCGGACAATGCCTGCGCTGCAATGCGGTTATGGTCCGGAAGTAGTCCAGTCCCAGCATGGTAGGCTCGCCGCCCTGCCAGACGAACTGGATTTCCCGCAGCCCGGCACGCGACTGACTGGCGATATAGTCGCGAATGAAGGTTTCGAGCACGTCGGGCGGCATCCGGAACTTGTTTTCCTCCGGATAGAGCTCTGCCTTTTTCAGATAGTAGCAATAGGTGCAGTCGAGGTTGCATCTGGGACCTATGGGTTTGGCCATGACCCAGAACGGCGAGGCCGCAAGTCTGTCGTCGGCATCATCCCGCAAGTCGGTCATCTCACTTTCCCAGGCTTCCTGCTTCGAGCGCAGATCGAGGCTTTGTGCCCCGACAAGAACGAATGCGGCCGGTATCGTGAAGCTCCTTGCGAACTGCTGCCACTAACGGGAGGGTACCGCTGCCGGCGCTTGGCCATTCGCCTGAGCACATATCGCGCCGCGTCGCTCAATATTGGCCTACCTTGAATCGTCGAAGCTTGCGCCAGCGCAAAGAGTTGACTTCATCCATGGCGAAGCAGTGTCGGTGCCGCCAACCTCGTCTCCGGCCGCCAGTACTCGACAAGCGCCTCGTAGGTAGCAAGGACTTCTTCCACACCCGGATAGCGTGATCGGCAGCACTCGCCGGGTCGCGGCATCGACCGGCTCGGCTTGCCATTCGGGTCGCGTCGAAGTCTCGCCTGCGCTTGCCGCAATGCTATCATTGTCACAGCACGCGCCGCCGAGCGCGGCTAGTGAGCTCGTCGGGAAGTTGCCTTCAGCGGTGCTGTCTAGGTGAGTCGGTTTACCCGCGTCAGGATACCGTCTCTCAAGGCAGCCTCTCAGTTACGCCCGGGCGCAGCAAAGCTCTAGCGAGCCTTCGCTTTCCGCTTGGTGGCAGCCTTCTTCGCTGGTGGGGCCTTCCGGCCCAGACCTATTGCCTTAGCCATTTCCGACCGCGCAGCCGCATAGTTCGGCGCCACCATAGGGTAGTCCGACTTTAATCCCCACTTCTCGCGATACTCGTCGGGCGTTAGCCCATAATGAACGCCGAGATGGCGCTTCAGTGATTTGAATTTCTTCCCATCCTCGAGGCAAATGATGTAGTCGGGGAACACCGACCTCTTCGGATTGACTGCCGGAGCCTGGGCCTGCTTCTCGGGTTCGGTTAGTTGGCGGATTTTCGAGAGTGACGAATTCACGCTGGAAATCAGTTCCGGCAAAGACGCGACGGGTACCGGATTCTTGCTGACGTAAGCGGAAACGATATCTGCGGTTACCTCGATCAGATTGACGGTCGCGTCGGCCAAAACAAATCCTCCTGGTTAAGTGCATCCGTCTCCCTAACTTCCCGAGGCGGCGCAATCAACGACAGGACTGCTGATTTATTACTGATTCACCTGGTGCCTTTTCAGAAAGACGAAGCTGGCCGATTTCACGCCACGCTTGAGCGGTTCACGCAACCAAAGCGTCGGATTTTGGGAAATGTTTTCCCGGCCTGGAGCACCGCCGTCCAAAAAGGTTGTCGGGCACCCACTGGCTGTAATCGCTGCCCTGGGAAGCGGAGATCAAACCCGACCCGGTTCTGTAGAAATGTAACGAAGGCATTTCCAGCGGATTCACCGATGGTTCAGATGGCTCCGTTTTTGTTGCAGGGGATCTCGACTCCCCTGGGTCGCTTATGTATAGGAGCGCCCCATGTTCATGAGCGCCCTTTCTTTCGCACGCATATGACCTCGCCATCCGGTGAGTGACGTCATTTATCGTGCAAAGAAAGGAACCAAATCATGGATATCACCGCTCGTATCAAGCAGGCCATTGCCGCGCATTCACAGCCGCTGCCTGAGTACGCTTCCCCTAGCGCCTTCGACCTTCGCTTCCGTGACGGCAACGCTGCCGACGGCTGGCATCTCGATGACGAGAGCCTGACGCGCGCAGGATACTACTGCACGTACGCCCGCAGGGCGACGGCGGTCGTGCTAGTGCCCGGACTCCCGTCAATCCCTACCTTCTGGCGGCCCGCCGTGTTCTTCCTGCCGGACAATGCCACCCTGAAGCCAGAGGTGGCGTACGATGGCGATCCGCTGCGGCGCGGCTGCAAGCCCGTCCCGGTCACGCAAGCCGTCGATGTGTCGAAGGCGGAGATCGAGCGCAAGGTTTTCGGGCATATCGAGCCCGCGTTGGATGCCCTGGCTCGCTTCTACCGGCGGACCGGACAGCGCTGGGAAGTGCTCTATCTCCGCGAGCGCGACCGCTGCCAGGAGGCGGGCGAGGCCTTCGACTGGTCTGAGCTGCCCGTCGACCCGGGCACGCTCTCCTAGCGTCTTCAGTCGGGACCGTCCTTTCTGGCGGCTCCTCCCAAAAAATACTGAGACCAACGTGGCGTTCGACGTCGCCGCGGTTGCCAGCGTGTACCCCAATCCCGGGAGCGCGGCCGCCCTCCAAATAAAGAAAGGATTCTTGGTATGCCCAATTCTGAATCTAGCCCCAAGTCTGCACGCGGAAGGTCCTATCCGGGTTTGGCGAAGGGTCCGTGCGGTTCGAAGATATGATATTCTCTTGTCAAGCTTCGCTTAAGCGCTGCCATATTGTCGTATGCGTCTTCACGCGCTACGTCATGGAAGCAGGCAAGTGAAAGGAAAGGGTTGAGAAAATGATGTCCGTTCATGACGCACTCGAGGCGTGGCAGGAAGGCGAAATTACGGCCTCTCGCGCAATGTCTCTTACGGGCGCGACGAATATCCTCGAACTCTACGGGCTCGCGGATGCTTGCGACGTGGATATCTGTATCAAGCTGAATGAAGCAGAGGCGGCGGCGGTGGAAAAGGTATCCGCCGCAGTCCGGCGAGCATTGGAGCAACAGAACGCTGGACCCGCTGGCCCCGGACCAAGAGCCGCATGAGTGATTATCGACGGCTGCCCGTCACTATCGTAATCGTCGACAGCGGCCCCTTAATCAGTTTGGCAGCCTGTCATCGGCTCGACCTGCTGGGAGAATTCAAGAGAAGAGTCCGCGTTACCGATGTCGTTCGCGCAGAGTGCCTGCGGTACCCTGATAAGATTGGTGCCGCTGAACTCGCTTCATGGTTCCAGCAGGTTGATGGCCAGAAGCACAAGGTCATCGACACCCCTCTGCTCGACGACTGGCTTGATGCAGTCGCGCAGGAGGAAGCGGGCAACACGTCACGTCCTTCCAAGGGCATTGGTGATGCGTCGATTGCGTGGCTGATACAGCAGATCAACAACTCGGAACCTCGCGACGAACTTATCTTGCTGTTGTCTGACGATGCCAATTTCGGAGATGTCGTGGTCCGTGGCAGCCATCCGGAAGTCTACATGCTCTCGACCCGCCTCTTCCTCCAGGTTCTTGAGAATTTTGGTCGGCTTCAGTCGGCGCAGTCGCTGTATCAAGAAATCGTGGAGGCCGGCCGCAATCTTGGCAGGTACGCGGTGGATCGTCCTGGACGCGTGCAGCGGGGCGTGAAGTCTCAATGGACTGATGTCTTGCAGGACGACGATGAGAATGGGAACGATGTATCTTAGGCAGGCGGCCGACATCGGGCCCTTGATCAGGTGCTGCCGATATCCATAGGCCAACAATTCGCGGGATCGATGATGACTTCAAATCGAGGCCATTCGGTTCACGCGCTTGCGGATTCGATCCTTGCTTCCAGCCAACGCAAGCTCTTGCGGAAACTGGAGTTCGAAGATTGTCAGCAGAACCGTTCCCCATAAAGCACGATCTTTTCCAGCTAGGGCGGAAAGGATTCGCTGTCCTCGAAAGCATGGTCTTCCCCTTGCCGCTCGACCGCAAAGGCGCCAAGTACCGGGCGGCTCGCCTCACGATCCGAACAGGCGAAGCTCAGTACGCCGTCTTCGCTGCGAACATGAACCTGGGAGCTGCAACGGAACTTGCCAGCCTGCTGCCGCTTCCTCGCCCGGAACTCAACGGGCTGAAGCTCACTGCCGGCTTCGATGGCTGGCGCGGCTGGGGCGACCCGCTTGTAGCGGCAGGCCGGCTGCCTTCGCGTGATTGGGTTCTGCAGGTCGACGATCCTGGCGATGCTGCTGTTCAGGTCGACGACATCTTCACGCCGGAGGGCCTCGACCGCATGATGCCGTCGAAGCATCCCAACGCCCAAATCGAAGACCATGTCGCCAGGGAATTCTATCGTCTGCGGGCCACTGACCAGGAAGTCAAGCTGGCGCTCTGAGCAGAGAGGCAACGCTTCCACATGCTACGCGGCGAGTTCGAACCCATCTGCCTCTTCTCGCGTAATCTCCACATGTGCCGCCGAGGCAATAGCGAACAGGAAGTGGCGGATGCGTTCATCAGCCGGGACGACAAGGCAGGTTAGCCTGCCGGTAGCGTATGCCCCGGTATCGATGCCGATACGCCAGCGCCCTCTCTCGGGCAGGCAGGTTGGCGTTGGCGTGTGTCCGTGGACGATGACGTGAGAAAGCTCGCCTTCGTATCGCAGGAAGGGCTCCCGGATCATCATCATGTCCTTCGAATCCTGCTCCGTGACAGGGCGAATTGGATCAACTCCCGCGTGAACATAGGCGAAGCGGCCG
The DNA here is from genome assembly GCF_003997355.1 of Mesorhizobium sp. M1E.F.Ca.ET.041.01.1.1. NCBI lineage: Bacteria > Pseudomonadati > Pseudomonadota > Alphaproteobacteria > Hyphomicrobiales > Phyllobacteriaceae > Mesorhizobium > Mesorhizobium sp. M1E.F.Ca.ET.041.01.1.1. Next base: position 8,283 of record NZ_RZSL01000070.1, read on the forward strand.
TCGACAATGATCGGCACGGCTTGCTGCAATGTCTCCAGGTGCCGGCCGAAGTTTGCCCTGAACGCGGCAGCGGTGTCGGAGATACCGCCCTCGGCAATCAGCCCATAGGATTCCAGTGTCTCGTAGCCGCCCAGCCGTAGCAGCCACCTGCTGAACCTGACTTCGTCGACTGCCTCCGACGTCATGAAATCCAGGAAGTAGGCGTCATGATTGCCGCGGATCAGCCGCGACCGAGGCCATCTCTCCAGTGTGTGGCAGACGAGGTCCAGCGCCTGCCGGCTCGATGGGCCGCGGTCGACGATGTCCCCGAGGAAGAGCACGCGGGGCTCGCGGCCGGATGCGCCAGCTTCCCGGCCAATGGCATCAAGGAGAGGCGCAAGCAAGTCAGCACGGCCGTGAACGTCGCCTATGGCGTAGGTGGTGTATGGCAATCCAGGAATCCTTCCGAGGACCCACAAGTAGCGGCTGTCTCGGCAATCGTTTTGGTCAAACGAAACGTGGCTTGGGGCTAGCGCTTCGTCCCAGTCGGTCGCTTTGCGCGGCGTTTGGTAGGGACCAAGTCGTCGAGGCCTTCGTCATATTCAAAGGCAACGCCATCGAGGGTAATCCGACCGTCATGGGGCGGGAGAGGGGGTGCTCCGTTGGCGTGGGCCTCGCAATCAACGGAAAGCCACGACTTGTCTCGTAGGCTGCCCGGCTTGCCGCAGGTCTCGCAGTATCGATAGGAACGCAAGTCGGCGAGGACCTCTGCCCTATCCAGTGCAAGATGAACAGAGCGGGTAACGGCGCCCTCGGGCATCGCATCAACCCTCAGGCTTCCATATTTCTCGTAGACTTTGTCGAGGCGTAAGCGCGTTCCTGATGGAAGGGCGGCGGAGACGTCGCCGAAATACTTGTCTAGGACCTTTTCCCATCCCGGCCCGCACTCGAAATCCATTCGGGCCGGAATCAGGTCCGGGTACTTCGTCTTCAAATTCGGGAAGTCTGTCATCTGGAAGCCTTTCACCTTTCGCCAAGGCACGCCAGCTTGCAGCGATAGCAAGATAGAGGTGAAGGCTTCGTTCATCCCTTCGTCTAGCTCGTTACGAGCATTCCGGAAACACCGACGGTCAGGGGCATGGCCATCCGAGTACCGGCATGCAGTCTGCATATTGTTTCTTCTGGTTGAAGGTTCGCCTGAAGCTGTCAAGTCTCAGAAGAAACGGAACTCTCCTGGAGCCTTACTAGGCCTCCACGCTCGAAGACACTTGCCGAGAGGTAGACCTCTCGTGCAGCCGAAGTGCCAGCTATAATCATGACCGGCTTCGGACATCGATAGCTGATTTCCTTTGAAATCGCCCGCATTTCCTTGATGTCATTCGCGCTCGGCTCGGGCGCTGCGCGTGGGTGCGAATGCCATTCCCCGACGTAGTATTCGCCATGGCGCCAACGGCTTTGGAGAAGGTCTTTCAAGCCATGGACACCACGCTGAAACCATGTCCGACCTGACCGAGAATCCTTAGACTGCGTCGTTGCCTCGGAGACGGTTACGTTATTCCCGTGGCCATCGTAGCGGCCGACTAGGATGCCTCCGGTCTCGCGGTCTCCCGCCGCCAGCGCGTATTCTTTGATCGTGTGAACGGCCACTCCGGTCACATGTACTGAGATCCCATGAACCTGGCTTACGAAGTCTTTTCCGTCCTCAGGCATCCTGACGCTCCACGGTCCCGTCCACGCCCTGCCTGAAATACTCGCAACGCCTTTGCGGAGACCGGATCGCCCTTAGAATGGCTTTCGATCCAATCGCGCCCCACAATCGCACGTCCGATGCATCTGCCGGGAACACAGGGTGCCAGCAGCCGATACCTTCTATTCGCGCGTCATCAAGAGAGGCAGGGGGAACGCCGAAATCCGCGAAGCTCTCTTTGGCGTCCACCGTGGGAAACGAGGTTTCCGATGCAGTAAACACGAGCAAGCCTTCGCCTTTCCAGGTCATCGCTAAGCTGACGAACGTTTTTTCGTCCCCCCAGTCGAACATTGACAGGGCATCAAGAACACTGTCCGATCCCGAGCAATCGACAATCACGTCGAATGAACGCACCTGTTCTGCTATCTCTGTGTCTGTCGGCGGGAAACTCGATGCGAAGCCCGTGACGTTTGCGTCCGGCATGATCAGGTTCAGGGCACTGGCAAGCGCCGAGGCCTTGTTGTGGCCAACCGCGTCCATGCCCAGCGCGTGTCGGGTAAGATTGCCGACGTCGAGAAGGTCGGCATCAAGGACACCCATCTCGATCAAACCCATCCGAACCAGATTCTCGCACACCGCCCTGCCGAGAGAACCTGCCCCGATGACGAGGACCCGCTTCGACGGCACCACATTCTCCGGACCTGCGCGGGCCCGGATTTCCTCGGGCTCCCAGTTCACCGTGCGGAGCCATTTCAGGTTCGAATTCAAGGACGCGCGGGAACGGTCGATGAACTGCCGCGTATTTTCATTCGCTCGGAAACCGTTTTTCTTTGCCCGACGGTCAGCAAGTTCGACGCCGTCGATCGCTAGCCAATGATAGCGCAAGGGCGGTTCGCCGATCGTGTACGAAAGTGGAAAACCAAGAAGCATCATTACGGGACCGCTGTCCTTCGTTCGGTGACGGCGATCCGCTCCCGATCGAACAAGGACCTCTCCGAGATCGACTCCGACGGTTTCTAGGTAGGAGGACAGGGCGGCCCATGTCCGTGGCAACTCCCATGGCGCGACGACAGGCAACCGATCGAGGGCGATCCAGAGCGCTGTTGCGGACGACTCCTGGGCCGCGATCAAGCGGCCCCATTTCAGCTCGCGGATCGATTTTTGACCTTTGCCGTGGAAAGCCGTGATGCCATAGCTTGCGACCGATCTCGGAAGCCGTGCTAGGTCTGCCCATCCCCACTGACCGTTCATTGCCTGCCAGTACTGAAGGTCGTCGACCGAGCTCGTGAAACCCACCACAGGAAAACTTGTCTGACCAGGACCGGACGGCAGTTCCAGAGGCTCTCCCGGGACCGCGAGTTTATCGCTCGCCCCAGCGTCGATCCAAACAAGTAGCCGCTCGAGATGCCACCAAATCTTCTCGTCGATGGCTTTGGGTTCGCCTGCCCAGGCGACGCGGGCGAAAGCTGCTGCTTGACGATTAAGGCACGGATTGCCCAGCCGCCACGGTAGGGCGGCCGGACCTTCGTCGTTGAAACTCTGGTGCTGGTGGGTCGCAGTTATCCCACCTACCTTCGATGGGAAGACGGTCACAGACACGCTGGCCGGATCGAACACCAGATACCAGTTTGTCTCCGTTGGAATGGTGCCGCATTCGGGAACTGAAAGGCGCGCGCATATATACAGCGTCCACCGGCTGTCGGCCAGACGTGTCCACGGCCGGAGTACCGTAATTCGGCTGTGGCCGACAACGCTGTCGGCCACGTTCTGAAGGACCTCAGGTACGAACAACTACGAGGTCCTCATGCGAACCGCTCGGTCCTCCGTGGTTCGGCGGGCTGCGCAGGCGCCGTGAAGAAACCTGGCTTTCGATCTCCTCCGTTCGGACCGGGAAGCGGGAACTTTCCGCCGAACAGTTTTTGCCAGAGCTGGCCGCTCTTCTGAACGTCGTCACACTCCAGCGCCTCGCGCGCCTGATCGGCCGCGGTCGTGATCGCAGAGTGGAATGCCCTGAAGTCTTCCAGAGGCAGGCGCTTGAGGACGTCGTGCTCGGGCACGCCGTGGTCTGCCAGTGCAGGGACCTTGCCCACGAGGGCTTCGAACCTCCATTTGTCCCGCATCGTCTCGAATACCTGGACGAGGCCTGAAGCCATGGAACTGGTGCCTTCCTCAAGGACGTGGCCGATCATATGCTCCAGCGGGTAACCCTTGGGATATTTGGGGAGGGTCTCGGCATACTGCTGCCGCCACCATTTCGTCGCGCGTACCAGATTGACGTAGTGTCCGTTGCAAGCTCGATTCTTGGCGGCCGTCCACTGGATTTGAGCCAGCGGATGCGTACGTCCCCACCTCCCGACATCGCGGTCGGGAAGGAAAAGCGGATGTGGTCGCCAGTTGCCTGAAGGCGCGTCCTCAAGCAACTGCGGCTGAACTCCGAAGGGCGTTGGCTGCCAGCGCTCGTTCAGCCGCCAGCTCATGTCGTCTTCGATAGTACTGGTGGTCAACACCGAGTTGGACCGATACAGACGCTCCATTGCCTGACGCGACGTCGGATCAGTCGGAAGCGCGGTGATGACCAGATCGAGATCGACATAGGAAAGTTCGATCCCGAAGGAACGTCCCTGAGCCCGCCACTTGCCTGGGTAGTGTCGATCGAGGAACGGCACGAACTTGTCCATCGCCTGCTGGGGGGTGGTTTTGTCACAGTCGATATCCGTCACCACCACCACATCGACATCCGGACGCTTGTCGCCCGTCGGACGAATGGCAGTGGAACGTCGGATGCTTCCTTGCAGGAAGGTCGCCACCACGATTCCACTCAGGTCCCTGTCCGCCGCTAGGCGAGACCGGAGCGTGTTCGAGCCCGTCTTCCATTCCTCCTTCTGGCGATCGGTAGGGCGGATTTCCCTGAGAAACTCACTGAACTGCGATTTAAGTTCCATGTTCAACCGATCCTGATAGAGGGGATGTAGCTGCCGTCCACGGCGCTCTTGAAGTCGAATTCGTATAGCGTCACAGGACCCATCGAGTCGCGGTGCTGGCCCATGAAGAATGTGAAGGCATTCGGGGCCGTTATGAAGAAGTGCCGCCGCGCGCTGATCGGCGGGCGAAGCGCCTTCACGGCACCCGCGATCTGATCGGCGAGATCGGCTGCATGCTCTCCGCCAGCGAGCGCTTTCTGGCTCGGGCCGTTTGCGGCGACGACGTGCAGGATTCTCCCGATGCTCGGGGCGGTCGTCCTGATGTATTCCTGGACATCCGCCAATGCATTTCGCGAGAAGCTGACCACGACAGCGATCTCGTCGCCGGATCCGACTGGAATCACCTCGGTTGTGGCCGCCGGGCCGACTTTCCCGTCGTCCGACCGCCATACGGTGGTCGGCCCTCGTCCCTTCTGGTTGAGTTCGACGTGCGTGCTGGTCTTGAAGCCGAGCATCGCGCCTGCAAGGAAGGCAATCGAGGAATGGCTATCTAGGAACAGACGGATGTCCTTGTCCGTCTGGCGAACGCGCGTGAGGAACTCCTCGACAGCAGAACGGACGTCGGTGTTCCAGTCGATTCCCTCCCTGAGATGCCGCAAGTTGAACAAGTCCACGAGCGAGAGCGTGTTTTCCGGCTGAGCATCGAGGTAGTCTGTCGGACCGTCTGTGAATGAACGGATGGAAATGTTCTTTCTATCCTCCGGCTGGGTCGTTCTCGCCCAGCCTTGTTCGATGCACAGCTCTTCGAAGGCCTCACGGGTAAGCACATTTCGCTGAGTCGCCTTGAGTGCCCGGGCTGCACCATCGAACTTGAATTCGAGGCTGTTACCCCCGGGTGCCAGACCGACGACCTGGAATCTGAGGTCGACGTTTTCACGCATGTCTTGCAGCGAATGATACCCCTCCATGATATGGAAGGTGTCGAGGATCGCGTAGAGTTCTTCGTCCGATTCCAGCTCGAGATGATTGCGCCAAAGAGCGCGGACCTCACCCATTTCGCTGAGTTCTGTTTTCCCTACGGCGAGCTTTTCCAGGTCCAGCGACTTGTCCGCCGTTTTGAGAAGCTTGGACAGCGGGTCATCATCGCGGACGCGATCTGTCGTGACCAATGTGAACGTCGAGCGGGGTGGGGCTTTCGCCACCGCTTCCTTCAGGCGCTGCAAGATAGAGATCGCGCTGGCGCCGATAAACTCGGGTTCCACAAGCTCCCTGAAGCCGAAACGCCCAACTTGGTTTACATGAAATTTGACCTGGTGGTGGGCGGTCTCGACTCTGAACGAGCGACGCCCGGCCATACCAGGATTATATCGCACGACAACGTCGTCGAACCCTTTCGGGCCGTCGGCCTCGTACGAAACTTCGACCACATGGGGTGTCTCCGGATTGCGGAGACCCGAAGCATGTATCCAGAAGAATCGGGCCTGATAGTCATGCCCGTCCCAGTTTGCAATCACTGCGTCAGCCATAGGCACCCACTACCTATACTCTCAATTCTCGTTTTGTTCGCCGTACCACTTTCCGGGCACCCTAGTGCCCGGAAACATTCGTTTCAGTGTTCGCCCGACCTATTCAGGCCGGGTGAGCGGACTTCGTGTGTCGAATGAGCGATCTACCTTGACGTTGAGTGAGATTCAGTGACGCGTCAGGAGGAGGGGGGCGGTGCGTCGCGTAACGTCTTTCGCTCGTTGCACCGCAGCCGATGCATTTCTCTCACGATCCGTTGCTTCTTACCTTCTGACTTTATCAGGAGCGGCCGTCTGGCCGCTCCAAGTACAAAACATTGGCTTGTAGGTACAAAACTTTGAGTGTTGCACCATCTAGGTTTTAGATATCAGCTGCACCCGCTCGTCGAACCACACGTGTCGCACTTCTCGCAGGTGCCGTTTCGCACCATGGTGAAGTTGTGGCACTCGGAGCATTCGTTGCCAGTGTAGCCTTGGAGCAGCGACTGCTGGCGCCTTGTCGCGGCGAGCTTCTTTGCCTCGGCCGCTTCGTTGGCGGCGGCGTCGGTGAATAAGGCCTCGGCGCCGCCGGCGGCCTCGGCTTCCTGTTCCAGCATGTCCTCGGCCAGTTCCCTGGCGCGCTCCTCATAGTCGCGCTTGTAGGCAAGCGCCTCGTCGCTCGCCGGCTTCAGCGCCAGCACGTTGGAACCGGCGAAGGCGGTGGGTGCCGCGCGGGCAGGGGCCGTCGTCGGAGCGGAGCCGCCAAGCCCCTTGGGTTCGCTACCGATGCCCGACACCAGCTTCACCGGCGAGGCGCCGCGATAGAGGCCCTTGGAGAAGGGCGTCGCCTTGCCTTCGGTGATGCCGCGGCCAAGTGCGGTCTTGTCGAAGTCCGACTGGTCGACATGGGCGAGGTCATGGCGACCGAGATAGGAGACCGCCAGCTCGCGGAACACGTAGTCGAGGATCGACGTCGCGTTCTTGATCGCGTCGTTGCCCTGCACCATGCCGGCCGGCTCGAACTTGGTGAAGGTGAAGGCCTCGACATATTCGTCGAGCGGCACGCCGTATTGCAGGCCGAGCGAGATCGCGATGGCGAAATTGTTCATCATCGCGCGGAAGGCGGCACCCTCCTTGTGCATGTCGATGAAGATCTCGCCCAGGCGGCCGTCGTCGAACTCGCCGGTCCTGAGATACACCTTGTGGCCGCCCACCACCGCCTTCTGGGTGTAGCCCTTGCGGCGGTTCGGCAGCTTCTCGCGGTCGCGGTAGAGGCGTTCCACCACGCGCTCGACGATCTTTTCCGTCACCTGCACGGCGCGCTGTGCGGCCGGGGCGGCGATGAACTGCTCGACCGCCTCGTCCTCGTCCTCGTCGTCATCGGCGAGCAGCGAGGCATTGAGCGGCTGCGACAGCTTCGAGCCGTCGCGATAGAGGGCGTTGGCCTTCAGCGCCAGCTTCCACGACAGCATGTAGGCGTTCTTGGCGTCCTCGACCGTCGCCTCGTTCGGCATGTTGATGGTCTTGGAGATGGCGCCCGAGATGAAGGGCTGCGCCGCCGCCATCATCAGGATGTGGCTCTGGATCGACAGCGAGCGCTTGCCGATCTTGCCGCAGGGGCTGGCGCAGTCGAACACTGCGAGATGCTCGGCCTTGAGGAAGGGCGCGCCTTCCAGCGTCATGGCGCCGCAGACATGGATGTTGGCGGCGTCGATGTCCTTCTTCGAGAAGCCGAGAGCCGGCAGCATCTCGAAGGAGACGTCCGAGAGCTGCTCGTCGGTGAAGCCAAGCGTCTCCTTCACCCAGTCGGCGCCCAGCGTCCACTGGTTGAACACGAACTTGATGTCGAAGGCCGACTTCAGCGCCGCATTCAGCGCGGCGATCTTCTCGTCGGTGAAGCCCTTGGCCTTCAGCGAGGGCGGGTTGATGCCCGGCGCCTGGTTGAGATTGCCGTGGCCGACGGCATAGGCCTCGATCTCGGCGATCTGGCTTTCGGAATAGCCGAGCGTCCTCAGCGCTTCCGGCACGGCGCGGTTGATGATCTTGAAGTAGCCGCCGCCGGCGAGCTTCTTGAACTTCACCAGCGCGAAGTCGGGCTCGATGCCGGTTGTGTCGCAATCCATGACGAGGCCGATCGTGCCGGTCGGCGCGATCACGGTCGCCTGCGCGTTGCGGTAGCCGTGCTCCTCGCCGAGCTCGATGGCGCGGTCCCAGGCGGCGCGGGCATGCTCGGCCAGCGCCTGCTGCTTGAGATCGGACGCGACCAGCGGCACCGGGTTGACGGCGAGCTTCTCGTAGCCGGCCTTGTCTCCGTAAGCGGCGCGGCGGTGGTTGCGCATGACGCGCAGCATGTTCTGCGCGTTGCGGTCATAGTCCGGGAAGGCGCCGAGCTCGGAAGCCATCTCGGCCGAAGTGGAGTAGGCGACGCCGGTCATGATCGCGGTGAGCGCGGCGCAGATGGCGCGGCCCTCGTCGGAGTCGTAGGGAATGCCCGAGGTCATCAGCAGGCCGCCGATATTGGCGTAGCCGAGGCCGAGCGTGCGGTATTCATAGGAGAGCTTGGCGATCTCCTTCGACGGGAACTGCGCCATCATCACTGAGATTTCGAGCACGACGGTCCACAGCCGGACGGTGTGCTCGTAGGCAGCGATGTCGATCGTGCCGTCCTCTCTGCGGTAGGGCAGGAGGTTGATCGAGGCGAGGTTGCAGGCCGTGTCGTCGAGGAACATGTATTCCGAGCACGGGTTGGAGGCCCGGATCGCACCGGCGGACGCGCAGGTGTGCCAGTCGTTCATCGTCGTGTTGAAGTGCAGGCCGGGGTCGGCCGACGCCCAGGCGGCATAGCCGATCTTTTCCCAGAGGTCCTTGGCCTTCAGCGTCTTCAGCACCTTGCCGTCCTTGCGGGCGGTGAGCTGCCAGTCGCCATCGGCTTCGACGGCGCGCAGGAAGTTGTCCTTCAGCGACACCGAATTGTTGGAGTTCTGGCCGGAGACGGTGAGATAGGCGTCGGAATCCCAGTCGGTGTCGTAGGT
>NZ_RZSL01000710.1:0-2686 GCF_003997355.1 Mesorhizobium sp. M1E.F.Ca.ET.041.01.1.1
GGCGCCTTCAATTTCTTCCGCAAGGCGCTTGCCGCCGGCAACAACGCGGAACTGTTCGTCTGCGCCTCAGCCGGCAACCATGCACAGGGTTTTGCCTTCGTCTGCCGGCATTTCGGCAAAAAGGGCGTCGTGTTCATGCCGGTGACGACGCCGCAGCAGAAGATCGACAAGACGCGGCTGTTCGGCGGCGATTTCGTCGAGATCAAGCTGGTCGGCGATTTCTTCGACGATTGTTATCGCGCCGCCTTCGAATTCACCGAGACCGCCGGCGCGCATATGGTGCCGCCCTTCGACCACAAGGACATCATCGAGGGCCAGGCGACGGTCGCCTATGAGATCGCCGCCCAGATGCCCGGCGGGCGCATGCCCGAAATCGTCATGCTGCCGGTCGGCGGCGGCGGACTGGCCGCCGGTGTCACCCACTATTTCGCCGACCGGCATCGCGACACGCGCTTCGTGTTCTGCGAGCCGGCGGGCGCGCCGAGCCTCAGCGAGAGCCTTGCCAGCGGCAAGCGGGTCAAGCTCGCCAAGGTCGACAATTTCGTCGACGGCGCCGCGGTGGCGGAGATCGGCCGCGAGCCGCTGCGCCACCTCAAGGACTTCACTGCCGACGCCGTGCGCCTCGTCCCGGAGAACCGGCTCTGCGCGACGATGATCGAGATGCTCAATGTCGAGGGCGTGGTACTGGAGCCGGCCGGCGCATTGGCGATCGACGCGCTCAAGGATTTTTCGCGCAAGGAGATCAGGGGCAAGACGATCGTCGCGGTGGTCTCCGGCGGCAATTTCGACTTCGAGCGGCTGCCGGACGTCAAGGAGCGGGCGCTGCGCTTCGAGGGACTGAAGAAGTATTTCGTCATCCGCTTTCCGCAGCGGCCCGGCGCACTGCGCGATTTCCTCGAGTTGCTGGGTCCCGACGACGACATCGCCCGCTTCGAGTATCTGAAGAAGTCGGCGCGCAATTTCGGCTCGGTGCTGATCGGCATCGAGACCAAGGACCGGCGTAATTTCGATCTGCTGAAGGCCAATTTCGACGCCGAGGGCGTGCAGTATCAGGACATCACCGACAACGAGACGCTGGCGGGGTTCATCATATGAGCGGGCCAAAAATAACCGATAAAGGGGCGATTTTCGTGGCGCTGTTTTCCGGCATCAACGTCGGCGGCAACCGCATCGTCAAGATGGCGGAACTGAAGTCGTTCTTCGAAGATCTCGGCTTCACCGGCGTCGCGACCTACGTGCAAAGCGGCAACGTCGTGTTCCGCGCGAAAAACGGCGATGCGGCAGCGCTGACCAAAGAACTCGAAGCCGCCTTCGAGAAGAAATGGGGGTTCAATTCCCGCATCATGGTCCGTGATGCCGGATGGTTCGAGCGACTGGTGAAGGACAATCCCTATCCGGAAGTTGCCGGCGAGCCGACCAAGCTGCACGCCTACGTACTGGAACGCGAGCCGACCGCGGAAGAGGCCAAACGGCTGGCGGACAAATGCACCGGCCCGGAGCGCTTCGAGATCAAGAGCGACGTGCTTTACCTGCACGCGCCGGATGGGGTCGGCAAATCCGTCTTCGCCAATCTCATCCCGCGCACATTGAAGGTGCCCGGCACGGCGCGCAACTGGCGCAGCGTGCTTGCCTTGCTCGACATGGCCGGCAAGGCCGGCGGCTGAAGCCGAATATGCTCAGGCGGCCTTTTGCCAGTCGAAGGTCAGTTCCTCGCGGAAGGCGAAGCGCTTGATGTGGTCGGCGACGACGGTTTCCAGCCGCTCGAGCGCGGCAACGTCATCAGCGGCGACCGCAATATGAAGGGACTTGTCGTCGGCATCCATCACGGTGCGGCCGAGCGAGAGCTGGATGGCGCCATGGTGCGGGTCGAATTCGACCGGGAACTTGTGCGACCAGTGCTTGCAGAGCTGCTGCAGGTAACGGCTGGCGTGCTCGGTGGCGACATCGGCGCGGCTGGTCGGCATGGAATTCTCCTGGTGGATCAAGAAAAACGCCGGCCTGGAAGGCCGGCGCCACAAGCGGATAGATAGGCACCGCCCGGCGAAACGCCATAGGCAGGCCTGCCGGCATGCTCCTGGGCGTGTGCTGACGCCTACCAGCTTCCCGTGTTCGTCATCGAGGCCCACGGCTCGGCCTTGGCCTTTGCCGGGCCTTTCTGCAGCAGCTCGATCGAAATGCCATCCGGCGAGCGGATGAAGGCCATGTTGCCGTCGCGCGGCGGCCGGTTGATGGTCACGCCATTGTCCATCAGCTTCTGGCAGGTGGCGTAGATGTCGTCGACCTCATAGGCGAGGTGGCCGAAATTGCGGCCGCCTTTGTATTCTTCGGGATCCCAATTGTAGGTCAGCTCGACCAGCGGCGCCTTCTCGGCGATGCCGCTCTGCTCGTCCTCGGACGCGGCGAGGAAGATCAGCGTATAGCGTCCCTGCTCGTTCTCGTAGCGGCGCACTTCCTTGAGGCCGAGCTTGTTGCAGTAGAAATCGAGGGATTGATCGATGTCGGCGATGCGGACCATTGTGTGGAGATAGCGCATATCGGTTTCCTCGCGGGTTGCGTTGCGGCGCACCATAGGAGCCGCTCCGCCAAAGGGCAATCGTCCGACAAAACGGGTGGGAGGGCCGTTTTTCAGGCCGGCCATTTGCCTGTCCCGAAGCGCCGGCAAACGAGAATTGCGGCTTTCCCGTGC
>NZ_RZSL01000711.1:0-2670 GCF_003997355.1 Mesorhizobium sp. M1E.F.Ca.ET.041.01.1.1
AAGTAAAACCGAAGATCAGAGCCGGGTGTCGAGGCGCCGCGGCAGTATAGGCGGGTTCGGCGAGCAAGCGCATGCCTCTCCTTCTCCCCTTGTGGGAGAAGGTGTCGCCGAAGGCGACGGATGAGGGGTGCTCCAGAAGACACCAGCCTCTCACTCCGCTGGAACACCCCTCATCCCGTCTCGGCGCTGCGCGCCGATCCACCTTCTCCCACAAGGGGAGAAGGGGGAACCAGCGCCACAAGGGGAGAAGGTGGAACCAGCGCTACTTCACCTTGGAACTCTTGCCCGGCGCCTTGACGGCGGCCGCTTCGCTCCTTGGCTTGCGCGCCGGCTTTGATGGCGACGGCGTGGTCAACGGAGACGCAAAGACGGAACTCTCCGCCTGGCGCGGCGCCTCTTCGGCGCGCGGCTTCTCGAGCACGACGACGCAGCCATCAAGGTCGTTGGTGGCGAGATGCGCATAGCGCATGGTCATCGACAACGTCTGATGGCCAAGCCACATCTGCACGCGCCGGATGTCGATGCCACCCTGGACGAGACGCGAGGCGCAGGTGTGGCGCAGGATATGCGGCACCACCTGCTCGTCGGCGCCAAGACCGACTTCGGCTTTCGCTTCGTTCCAGATGGCGCGGTACTGCGCCTGGGTCAGCTTGGTGAACGGACCTTTCGGCCGGCGGCCTTCGGTGGTCGGCGGCAGCTTGATCACTTCCTTGACGCGTTCGGTCATCGGGATGGTGCGGCTGCGGCCGGATTTGGTGATCCAGAACGAGACGCGGTGTTCCTGGATGTCGTTCCAGATCAGGCCGAGCGCCTCGCCGAGGCGGCAGCCGGTATCGACCAGGAAGACGGAGAGCCGATAAGCATCCTCGCAGCGGCTCTTGACGGCGGCGAACAGCCTTGCCTCTTCGTCCCTTTCGAGGAAACGAATCCGTCCCGCCCGCTCCTTCTGGCGGCGGAATTCGGGCAGGCTGTGGATATCCCCCATCTTATGAGCCTTGCGCAGCAGCTTGCTGAGTGCAGCCATCTTGCGATTGATGGTTGCGTTGCTGTTCCCGCGCTGGCGCAAGGTACCGATAAGACTGTCCAGGGTGTTCTGGTCAAAGGTGCTGAAACGCTCTCCCAGAAGGATCTCGTCTATTTCACCGATGAAAGAGCTGACATTGTATTTATGCCGCCCATCGTCCCAGAGTATGTCCCGGTATGCTGTAAAAAGTTCCCCGATCCTATAGGATTTTACTTCTCTGATCCTGTTGTATGTGTATCGAAAGTTCGAGTTCTGAGAAGAAAAAACCGCAAAGTGACCAGAGGACCCCCCCTCTTGAATCGCTTCATTCGTCATTTTGTTGACCACACCCCCGAGTGGATAGGCGACACCTAGCCGCTCGAAAGCGTCCTTTCAAGAGTTTTTTGTCCGACAAAATGATTTCTTCCGCCAAGCGGCGGATCCCAACGAAACCATTCCACAGACTTCAGCTACCGTACCCCCTTCTCTTCCTTCGTTGCCCACGCCCAAGTCACGAAAAACAAAACAGCCCGGACGTTAAAGCGCCCGGGCTGGATTTCACTTCAAGCAGTCCAGCCCTTAGAACGAGCGCTGGAAACGCAGGTGGGCACCCCAGAAGTCATCGCTGACGGGGTGGTAGTCGCTCGAGCCCTGGTTGACATAATCAACCTCGCCCGTGATCGTGAAGCCGGGCACGATGTCGTAAGCGACGTTGGCGGCCAGGCCGAAGGTCTTGCCTTCATCATAGGAAAGCTGGGCGTTGAACGAAGTCTTCTCGTTGAACTTGTAGGTGCCACCGCCATAGACGGCCCAGTTGCCCTCCCAGTTCTTGAAGAAGTTGTGGACGACGTTCTTCTCCGTGCCGTAGGTCGCCATGGCCCACAGCGAGATCGCATCGGTGGCGTTCACGTCGAGACGAACCTTGCCGGCCCACTCTTCGTAATTGCTGTCATATGCGACGGTACCGCTGACCCCACCCCAGCCCTGCGTGTACTTCACGCCGCCGACCATGTGCGGAATATAGCTGTCGATCGTGTTGGCGCCGTCGCCGTCTTCCAGCGAGACCACGGCCGAGAAGCCGTTGCCGGCGTCGAAGGTGTACTGAATGAGGTTGGTGTCGAAATCGCCACCGTAGCCGACCAGCGAATCCTCGATGACACTGCCGGCATAGCCGCTGAACGTATCCCACGCCGTTTCGTCCTTACCGACGCGGAACCCACCAAGCTGGATCCAGGCGAAATTCAGCGACCATTGGCTGCCGGAATCCTCTTCATCCCAACCATCCCTGAAGTTGAAGCGGTTCTCGGTATAGGTCCTCAACGTGCCGAGCTCGGTTTCCTGGCCGGTCCAGGTCTTCAGCGTGAAGCGGGCCAGCTTATGATAAGTGTCGTGGGTGCCGTCGCCCATGCGGTCGGGCACATCCTGGTGGCCGGAAATATCGCCGAAGCCGATGTCGTAACGGATATAACCGCCGATGCGCAGGCAAGTCTCGGTGCCGGGGATGTAGAAGTAGCCGGCGCCGTACACGTCGCAGATCTTGACGTATTCAGCCGGTTCCGGCTCGGCGACGGTCACCGCGTCGGCGGCGCGGGCGCCGGAAACTGCGATCAGGGCCGCAGCTGAGCCGAGAAGAAGGCTCTTGATGTTCATTTTCTGACCTCCAGTCA
>NZ_RZSL01000712.1:0-2665 GCF_003997355.1 Mesorhizobium sp. M1E.F.Ca.ET.041.01.1.1
ACTATGCACAGGGGCTGCTGGATTTGCGCCGCGTCGCGCATCTCGCCGTCGACAATTGCCAGGTCACCGGCAGCGGCAAGAACGGGCTGGCGCTGGAACATGTCGCCGGCCGCATCGGCCGCTCCGACATTTCCGGCGCGGCGGACGCCGGTATCTATTCGGTCGAGGCCGGCGGTCTGGAGATTTCGGGCAATACGGTGTCCGATTGCGCCAATGGCGGCATACTGGTGCATCGCTGGCAACAGGCGGAGGACGGCACCATCGTCAGCGGCAACCGCGTGCAGCGCATCGGGGCGCGCAGCGGCGGCACCGGCCAGAACGGCAACGGCATCAATGCCTTCCGCGCCGGCAACGTCATCATCTCCGGCAACGTCGTCTCGGATTGCGCCTTCTCGGCGATCCGCGCCAACAGCTCGAGCAATCTGCAGATCACCGGCAACACCTGCTCGCGCTCCGGCGAAACGGGGATCTATTCCGAATTTTCCTTCGAAGGCGCGATCCTCAGCAGCAATCTGGTCGACGGCGCCGCCAACGGCATCTCGATCGTCAACTTCAACGAAGGCGGCCGCATGGCGGTCTGCTCGAACAACATCGTGCGGAATCTCTCGACGGTCGGCCCCTACACCGCCG
Source organism: Mesorhizobium sp. M1E.F.Ca.ET.041.01.1.1 (assembly GCF_003997355.1). NCBI lineage: Bacteria > Pseudomonadati > Pseudomonadota > Alphaproteobacteria > Hyphomicrobiales > Phyllobacteriaceae > Mesorhizobium > Mesorhizobium sp. M1E.F.Ca.ET.041.01.1.1. The sequence goes on from NZ_RZSL01000712.1 coordinate 631, forward strand.
ACCCGCCCGGCTTCGGCGTCGGCATCAGCGCCGAGGCCGACACCACGGTTTCGGGCAATGTGGTCGAGAACGCACCGCGCTACGGCATGCAGCTCGGCTGGGGACCGTATCTGCGCAATGTCGTGGCGACGGGAAACATCATCCGCAAAGCCGGGACAGGCATCGTCGTCAGCGTGGTCGAAGGTTCCGGCACCGCCGTCATCTCGGACAACGTCATCGACGGCGCACAGAACGGCGCCATCATCGGCCAGCGCTGGGCCGATCCGGTGACGGGCGACCTCGCCCGATCAGCCGAGACGGGCTACGCGCATCTGACCGTCGAGCGCAACAAGGTGAGCTAGGCTACAGCCACGACCTCAGATTTAGATACACATTGTGTATGCAAGTATGCCATATTGATGACGGAAGGATTCATTGCCATGGCCGCGAAAAACCAGGACACCCACGCCAAGCCCGTCAATCTGCGCATCCGTGAGGATGTCCGCATCCTGATCGACCGCGCCGCGAAGATACGCGGGAAGACTCGCTCCGACTTCATGATCGACGCCGCTTACCGTGCGGCCGAAGACACGCTGCTCGACCAGACGCTCGTCAAGGTCGATGCCGAAAGCTATCAGCATTATCTCGATATCCTCGATCGGCCTCCGAGCGGCGAGGGATTTGCCGCCTGATGAATGCGCCCAAGCCTTGGCGGGACTGATGCTATCGGCACCAGCCCTTCTTGCCGATAGTCACGAACTCGACCTTTTCCAAAGCAGGAACGACAGCCTGGATCAATGGCTTCGACGGCGGGCGCGCGCCAATCAAGTCATCGGGGCGTCCAGAACCTATGTGATTGCAGAAACCACACGTGTTGTCGGTTATTATTGCCTTTCATCAGGTGGACTTGACCTGGCGGGTGCACCCGGTTCGATCCGGCGCAATATGCCCGATCCGGTGCCCGTGGCTGTACTTGGCCGTTTGGCTGTCGATGCGAGCTGGCAGGGAAAAGGTCTGGGCGGCGCCCTGTTGCAGGACGCGGTGCTGCGGACCGGTCAAGCGGCAGCCGTCCTCGGCATTCGCGGTCTCTTGGTTCATGCCATATCGGATGGAGCCAAAGCGTTTTATGAGCACTATGGCTTCCAGGCTCCCCCGAAAAATCCGATGACTTTGGTGCTGTCACTGAAGATGGCTCAGAAGAGGTAATTTCCTGGCTCACTCCGGGGAGCCACCACAGCATATGCGGGTGGCATTGTCCGCGCTAGCTGAGCGCCGCCGTCGGCCGCAGCGAACCGACCTTGGCGCCGACGCGGCTTTCGATAGCCGGATGGGCGAGTTCGGTGAGCTTCGCCACCAGCGCCTCATCATCGCGCAGCAGCTTTGCCAGAACCGAGGCGATCATCACCTCGGCTCCCCGGCTGGCGCCGTCATCGCATTTCAAAGCGATGCCGAGGCCGAATTCGGGAAGTGCCGCGCAATAGACGCCTTCGGCGCCGGTCTTGACGAAGATGCGGCCTGGGGCGGCCCGCATCAGCGCAAGATCCGCCTTGCCGGTGCCGGCCACCAGGAACGGCTCAGCCATGCAGGCCGAGAGCAGCCGCTTCGCCGCCTTGGCGCGTTCGGGCGCAAAACCCCTGCCCGTCGCCATACGCGCAAAGCCCAACGCAAAACTCTTCAGCGGTACGGCGTAAGTCGGGATCGAGCAGCCGTCGGTGGCGCTATGGCCGACATCATGCGCGGCGCCGGTCACGGATTGCATGGCGTCGCGTACCATCTCCTGCAAAGCATGGCCGGCCTTGACGTAACCGCCATGGGCGATGCCCGAGTGCACACAGGTGCAGAGGAAACCGGCATGCTTGCCGGAGCAGTTGTTGTGCAGCGCGTTGGGCACGTTGCCGATGCGCGCCAGCGCAATCGTCGCATCGTGGTTCGACGGCCAGTGCGCGCCGCATTCGAGCGCGGTCTTGTCGAGACCCGCCTTGGCCAGCATCGCCGCGGCCAGTTCGACATGGGCCGGCTCGCCTGAATGCGAGGCGCATGCCAGTGCGAGCTCGCG
>NZ_RZSL01000713.1:0-2663 GCF_003997355.1 Mesorhizobium sp. M1E.F.Ca.ET.041.01.1.1
CATCAGCGCTATGCCCACGCCAAGCAGTTCAAGCGGGCCAACAAGGCGCTGCGCAGGCTCAAGACCTATCTCGGCCGCACCATTCGCGACATCTCCCGCCAGATCGCCGGCGACGCGGGGCTGGACGCGCTCTTCAAATGGCCGCTCTACCAGGCCGCCACCGTTCTCGAGCAACGTCAGCGCCAGCGCGGCCGCAAGGTCTACAGCCTGCACGCGCACGAGGTGGAATGCATCGGCAAGGCGGCAAAGCCCGGCACGTCATGCTGTCGCCGGAACTGCTCGGTATCCTGCACAGCTATTGGCGCTTGGCGCGGCCCAAGGACATTCTGTTTCCTGGGCGATCCTGACAGGCCGATCGAGCCGTGGGTGCTGCATTCCGCCTGCCGTTCGGCGGTACGGCGGGGGGTCTTTCCAACACGTCACCGTCCAAACGCTGCGGCACTATCTACCCTGACTATATCGGGTAGCTTTTTCCTCAGGCCTAAACGACTGAGGTTTATAGCTATTTCCTAGAGAACTGTTTTGCTACCAGACATAGTCTGCCCGATTTTACAGCGGTTCAAGAACCCCAACAAATTGTTGTCAGGTCGGTAGCGGAATGACTTGCCGAAATATGGGGAGGTCCTTCCCAAGGCTGCCTCCTTCATAGCTAAGCTCGCCTCGAGGTAGGCCCGACGGATTCATGGCCGAGCCACAGGGCAATGACGGCGCGGTCAACGCCCGCCTGCAGCAGGTCCATGGCCATTGTGTCCTCAGGCGATGAACAGTGACGCGCTTTCCATTCAGAGATGGGCACATGGCCGAAGTACTCTGGCGGTGTTGGTTCAGTATATACTGAAGGCCATGAGCGCTCAGCCGCTCACCTTTGCGCTGGGAAACAGGATACCTTGGTCTCCCCGCTGAGGCTCTTTCAGCCGGTTTTTCAGGACTGCGGTCGTAGACTTGGCGAACGGGGGATCGTGTCCCGCGGCGTGGTGTAGCTGACGGCATTGGTCGCCGTGCTCTCCGGCATGGGCCGGGCTGATCAGCGCGCCACGACTGGCAGGCTGATCAAGGGATCATCGCTCATTTGGCTGATGGTTTCCAGCGTCATGTATCTGGCGCGCTGCACGGCCCATTCGTCGTTCTGTTCGAGCAGGATTGCGCCAACCAGGCGGACGATGGCGTCGTCGTTGGGGAAGATGCCGACGACCTCGGTGCGCCGCTTGATCTCGCCGTTGAGGCGCTCGATGGCGTTGGTAACCGGTATGATCATGACGGTGCCCATCTGGTCCCCCGCTGGAGATGCGAGATTTTCGGCGTATGGTGCGACCATCCGGGACAGGGGCACCGGGAGCACGCCAAGTGCGGGCAGGCCGATGTATTCGATGAGCTGCGAGCTCGCGTTAGTAACTGGCCGCCCCTGCGACCTGCCCGGTTGCGCCGAGAGCGCGGATCCGTAGGTGTCGCGTCGCCCGCCGGCTCCCGATAGTTCAAGGAAGAGGGAGCCAATGAGACGTGTGATTGGAATGGACATCCACCGCACCTTTGCGGAAGTGGTTTTCTGGGAAGACGGCCGGCTGCGCCACCACGGACGGATTGACATGACCCGCTCCGGTTTGGAAGGGTTCGGCCGCAGCCTGGTTGCAACTGACGAGGTCGTTGTCGAGGCGACCGGCAATGCCATGGCGGTGGTGCGGGTGCTTTCGCCCTTGGTCGGCCGGGTGATTGTCGCCAACCCGATGCAGGTGAAGGCGATCGCCCACGCGAGGATCAAGACCGACAAGATCGATGCTGGCGTTCTGGCGCAGCTGCAGGCCAGTGGCTTTTTGCCGGAAGTGTGGGTTCCGGACGAGCGCACCGAGCGTCTTCGCCGCCTTGTCGCCCGACGCAATCAGGTCGTACGGCACCGCACGCGCGTGAAGAACGAGGTGCATGGCATCCTGCAGGCGCACCTCGTGCCGAAGTGCCCGCATGCCGATCTGTTCAACAATCGCGGCCGAGCTTGGCTCGCGCGTCAGGTGCTCCCCGACGATGAGCGGGCCGCCATCGCTCGCCACATTCGCGAGATTGATCGCCTGGCCGAGGACTTGGCAGACCTTGATGTCGACATCGCCATGGAGGCGGTCGACGATCCGCAGGTCCGTCGGCTTCAAACGATCACCGGCGTGAATGCCATCGTGGCCACCGGGATCATTGCGGCGATCGGGGATATCCACCGGTTCGGCGAACCGCAGAAACTGGTGAGCTACTTCGGCCTCAATCCGCGTGTCCGCCAATCCGGCCTTGGCATTGCTCAGTATGGACGTATCAGCAAACATGGGCGTTCCCATGCGCGCGCCATGCTGGTCGAGGCTGCCAGGGCGGCGGCGAAGGCGCCCGGCCCGCTCAGAGCCTTCTTCCTGCGCATCCGCAGCAAACGTGGCCATCAGGTCGCGGCGGTCGCCGTTGCCCGCAAGCTCGCCGTGCTGATCTGGCACTTGCTGACCAAGGAGCAGGACTACTTCTGGGTCCGCCCTGCGCTGGTGGCGGCGAAGCAACGGCAATTCGCCCTCAAGGCCGGCGCGCCGAACGAGCGCGGTGTTGGGCGCCGCGGAGCGGCCTACGCCTACAATGTCAAGGAGTTGCGCAACCGGGAGAAGGCCGCGGCCGAAAATGCCGAGCGTGCCTACGAGCTGATGGTC
>NZ_RZSL01000714.1:0-2660 GCF_003997355.1 Mesorhizobium sp. M1E.F.Ca.ET.041.01.1.1
GTCGAAGGCCGGCTTCAGCTTGGTCATGGCGTCAAGTGTGGCGCCGTGACGGATATATTCGTCCTGGTCGACGATGGTGTCGCCCTTCTTGCCCTTGATGGTGAAGGCGACGATCTCGTCCTTGAACTTGCCGGCCTTCTGCGCGGCTTCGGCTTTGTTTTGCGAGGCGAGCGCGAACTCATCCTGGTCTTCGCGGGTGATCTGGAACTGGCGGGCGACGTTCTCGGCCGTATTGCCCATGTGGTAGCCGTTGAAGGCATCCCACAAGCCATCCTTGATCATGGTGTCGATCATCTTGTAGTCGCCCATCTTGACGCCGGCGCGCAGGTGCTGGGCGTGCGGCGAGAGCGACATCGATTCCTGGCCGCCGGCAACGATCACCTTGGCGTCGCCCGTGGCGATCTGCTGCATGCCGAGTGCGATCGCCCTGAGGCCCGAGCCGCAAACCTGGTTGAGGCCCCAGGCGGTGGTCTCCTTCGGCAGGCCGGCATTGATCGAAGCCTGGCGGGCCGGGTTTTGTCCCTGGGCCGCGGTCAGCACCTGGCCGAGGATGACCTCGTCGACTTCCGAGGGCGCGACATTGGCCCGCGCGAGCAGTTCCTTGATGACCAGGGCGCCGAGCTCGTGCGCAGGCGTTGCGGCGAAACTGCCGTTGAAGGAGCCGACCGCGGTGCGGGCGGCGCTGGCGACGACGATTGAATTGGAAGCGGACATTTTCTTCTCCAGACTTCGAGCTGTCGTGTTTTAGGTATTGTTAAAGACTTTTCTTGCCCGTTCGAACCCTCAAGTCAAACCGGAAATGGGCATGGCGGCCATGCGCGGCAAGCACACCGCGGGCGGATCGTCACCGCATTGCGTTCGCTGCGCAGCATAATTTGCCACGGCCATCAGACACTAAATGATGCCGCACTGCACAAAGCGCTTGGAATTGTGACGCTTTTGCGCATATCCTCGATACATGGCGCAATCGTTACCGGCCGCTTGCTCAGAACGCGCCGGTATCCTGGGGAGGATACGGATGGCCGCAAAAGACGACCCGATCGTCATCAAGAAATATGCCAACCGCCGGCTCTACAACACCGGCACCAGCACCTATGTGACGCTCGAGGACTTGGCCGATATGGTCAAGAAGGGCGAGGAGTTCACGGTTCAGGACGCCAAGACCGGCGACGACATCACGCATCCGGTGCTCACCCAGATCATCTTCGAGCTGGAGAACAAGGACGGGCAGAACATGCTGCCGATCCCGTTCCTGCGCCAGCTGATCGCTTTCTACGGCGATCAGATGCAGATGATCGTGCCGAGCTTCCTCGAGCAATCGATGATCGCCTTCTCCAAGGAGCAGGAGCGGTTTCGCGAGCAGATGAAGGGTGCTTTCGGCAAGGCGCCGATGGACATGATGAAGACGCCGATGAAGGCGCTGGAAGAGCAGACGCGCCGCAACGTCGAGATGTTCCAGAACGCGATGCGCATGTTCACGCCGTTCCCAACCGCCGGCTCCAATTCCGCGGCGCCCACCGAGCCGCCGAAGAAGGAAGAGAAATCCGACGATCTGCAGGAATTGAAGGCGCAGATCGCCGCCATGCAGCGCAAGCTCGACACCATGTCGTAAGGCTTCGGCCGTCAGTCGTTGCCGGCAGGCCCGTCGTAGCGGGCGCGAGGCCTGATCGACCTGTTGCTCGTCACCTGCTCGATGGCATGCGCCGTCCAGCCGACGCTGCGCCCGATCGCGAACAGGCGGAAGGGTGCGTCGGCAGGTAGCCGAAGGCCTCGCGTCAGCGCAGCCAGGGCAAAATCGATGTTCGGAGGCATGCCGGTCGCGGCCAAGGCAGCATCGCGCAGACGCAACAGCCCGGCGTCGATCTTGAACCCGGAAAACACGGCTTCCGCACGCGGATCGCCTTCGGGATAGAGCTGGTGGCCGAATCCGGGCAGCGGCCGGTCGTGGGCGAGCCAGCGCGCGATCGCCTCGTCCGGGCCCAGCCGCTCGGCATCCTCGACAAGGGCGATCGCCGCGGCGCCCGCGCCGCCATGGCGCGGGCCGGTAAGGGTGGCGAGGCCGGCAAGCAGGCAGGCCGCTATCGGCGCGCCGGTGGAGGCGGCGACGCGCGCGGCGAAGGTCGAGGCGTTGAGCTCGTGATCGGCAAGCAGCACCAGCGCCTTGCGGATGAGATCGGCGCCGGCAGCGTCGACCGACCAGCCACGGGCCAGCCTTTCGTGTACAGGTTCCGAACCCGGGGCTGCACCGAGCGCCGTCGCAAGGACGCTGGTGGCGCTTGTGCCGTCCTGCTGCAGCATGGCCGGCCTGCGGCCGAGCGACGGCCGGCCTTCGGCCGCAAGCGCCGAGAGCCTCGCAAAAGCCGTCGGGGTGCCGCTCTGCCGAGCGGTCGAAGGGGTCAACGAAGCGAAGGAGACCGAAGCGTCGGAGGCCCAAAGCAGGCTTGCGGTTTCCTCCAGCGTCGCCGTCGCCGCAAGCGCTGCGGCATCCTTGCCGCGATAGACGAGGCGGCCATGCAGAACCGTCGAGATTGCGGTGGTGATGGCGGGTTCGCCCCAGGCGATGGCGCTCTCGGCGATCGCCTGCGGGCTGCGTCCGCGCGCCCGGCGGGTGGCGAGCGCCGCGATGTCGTCGGCACGGTCGGCGAGCCGCTGAACCACGG
>NZ_RZSL01000715.1:0-2651 GCF_003997355.1 Mesorhizobium sp. M1E.F.Ca.ET.041.01.1.1
GGCCAAGGCAGCGCTTGGCGATCTCGAGAAGATCCGCCGGCTGGTCAAGATCACAGTCTTCGTGGCCTCGGCGCCGGGATTCGTCGAGCAGCATCTGGTCGCCAACGGCGCTTCCGATTTTCTGGTCGCCGCGCTCGGCGAGCGCGGCAAGCATGCCCGCTCCGCCGTCGGCACCGCATCGCTGCCGCTCAACGCCGCGGTTGAAATCGAAGCGATCTTCGAAGTCGAGTAAGAAGAGCCTGACATGACCGACCTTTCCTGGCTGATTGCCCGCCCGGTCGCGCACCGGGGCTTTCACGACATGAACAAGACGTGCTGGGAGAACACGCTATCGGCCTTCGCGGCGGCGGCCGAGCGCGGCTACGCGATCGAATGCGACGTGCATATCTCGTCCGACGGCGTTCCCGTCATCATCCACGACGGCGATCTGAAACGCCTGACCGGCGAGGACGGCTCTGTGTGGCAACGCACGGCGGCTGAACTCACCGCGCTCAAGGTGGGCGGCACCGCCGACCATGTGCCGACGTTGCAGGAGGCGCTCGACCTGATCGACGGCCGTGTGCCGCTGGTGGTCGAGCTGAAAGGCGTTGCCGGCCACGACAACGGGCTGGTGGCGTCCGTCGGCAAGCTGCTCAAGCGCTACAAGGGCAAGGTGGCGATCATGTCGTTCGACCACTGGCTGATCCGCGACTTCGCCAAGGATGCGCCCGGCATTCCGGGAGGGCTGACCGCCTACGGCAAGGACAACCAGTTGATCGAAGCGCATTTCGCCATGCTGGCCCACAACCTCGCTTTCACCTCCTACGCCGCCGGCGATCTGCCCAACGCCTTCGTCGGCTTCGTGCGCGAAAAGCTCAAAATGCCCGTCATCACCTGGACCGTTCAGGATCAGCCCGCGGTCGACCTCACCTTCAAATATGCCGACCAGATGACGTTCGAGGGTTTTGAGCCCGACCTGGTCAAGGTGGCCTGAGGCGATACCCGAAACGTGACTTGTAGCAGCCCTGAGGACGCTTAAATAAGCCCCATGGATCAAGGTGAAGACGACGATGGACGGGCAACGAATGCGGACTATGCGATCCGCGTCGCGGCAGGCATCGGCGCGTTCACCTGCGAGGAATGGAACGGCTTCGCCGGAACCACGCGCGGCGATAAAGAAAACGGCTACAACCCGCTCGTTTCATTCGCTTTTCTGAGCGCGCTTGAGGATTCCGGCTGCGCCGTGCGGCGCACCGGCTGGCAGGGCCATCACCTGAGGCTCGAGAATGCGCAAGGCAGACTGCTGGGCGCCGTGCCCTGCTATCTCAAGTCGCACAGCCAGGGCGAATATGTCTTCGACCATGGCTGGTCCGACGCCTTCGAGCGCGCCGGCGGGCGTTATTATCCCAAGTTGCAGTGCTCTGTGCCGTTCACGCCGGTCACCGGCCCTCGCCTGCTGGTCGGCAAGGACGAGGACGAAGGCGCGGTGAAGGCCGGCCTTGCCGCCGGCTTGAAGATGGTGACCGACAGGCTCGGCGTGTCTTCCGCGCATGTCACCTTCGCCACTGAACCAGACGTCGCGACGCTGGAAGCGGCTGGCTTCCTGCATCGCACCGACCAGCAGTTCCATTTCTTCAACGAAGGCTTTTCCAGCTACGACGACTTCCTCGCCACGCTTGCCTCGCGCAAGCGCAAGGCGATGAAGAAGGAGCGCCGCGAAGCGCTGGCGGACGGCATCTCGATCGACTGGCTGACCGGCAAGGACATCACCGAACGCGCCTGGGATGATTTCTTCGCCTTCTATATGGACACCGGCGGCAGGAAATGGGGCCGGCCCTATCTCAACCGCCAGTTCTTCTCGCTGATCGGCGAGCGCCTGGCCGACGACATCCTGCTGGTGATGGCCAAGCGCAACGGCCGCTACATCGCCGGCGCCATCAACTTCATCGGCTCGGACGCGCTCTATGGCCGCAATTGGGGCTGCATCGAGGACCACCCCTTCCTGCATTTCGAGGTCTGCTACCACCAGGCAATCGACTTCGCGATCGAGCGCAAACTGAAGGTGGTGGAAGCCGGCGCGCAAGGCGAGCACAAGCTGGCACGCGGCTACCAGCCGGTGACAATGCATTCGGCGCACTACATTGCGCATCCCGGCCTGCGCAACGCGGTCGCCGACTATCTGCGCCGCGAGCGGCGCGAGGTCGAGCGGATGGGCGAGTACCTGGAAGAGCACACGCCGTTCCGCAAGGACCTCGGGGAATAGACCGAGTTTGCCAGGCGAGTGGAATCCGCTTGCCCCTCTGTCTTGCCGCTTGAGACCGGCTTCGCTACACCGGACGACAGATCGCAATCCGGAGCACCCGCCATGGCCGAAGCCTACGATCCCGGCAACATCTTTGCGAAAATCCTGCGCGGCGAGATCCCCTCGCATCGCATCTATGAGGACGATACGGTCGTCGCCTTCATGGACGTGATGCCGCAAGGGGTCGGCCACACGCTAGTGCTGCCGAAGGCGCCGTCGCGCAATATTCTCGACGCCGATCCGGCAACGTTCGGTCCGCTGTTTGCCGTTGTGCAGAAAGTGGCGGTAGCGGTGAAAAAGGCTTTCGACGCCGACGGCGTCACGCTGATGCAGTTCAACGAGCCGGCCTCCGGGCAGACAGTCTACCTGT
>NZ_RZSL01000716.1:0-2640 GCF_003997355.1 Mesorhizobium sp. M1E.F.Ca.ET.041.01.1.1
CCCTTCTTCGACCTGACCTTCGGCCCGCTGATGCTGCCGCTGCTGGCGATCGTGCCTTTCGGTCCGCTGCTTGCCTGGAAGCGCGGCGACGTGCTCGCCGCTTCCCAGCGCCTGATGGCCGCCTTCGCGCTGGCGATTGCCGCGATGCTGGTCACCGGCCTGTTCATCGACGGCGGCTCGGTCTTCGCCGCGCTCGGCGTCGGCCTCGCCGTCTGGCTGGTCGCCGGCGCGCTGACCGACCTTGCCGTCAAGTCCGGCGTCGGCTCGGTGACGCCGGCCGTCATTCTGAGGCGCTTCGCCGGCCTGCCGCGCTCGGTCTTCGGCACGGCCCTTGCCCATCTCGGGCTGGGGCTCACCTTGCTCGGCATCGTCGGCACCTTGTCCTTCGGCACCGAGAAGATCCTCACCATGCGCGCCGGCGAGACGGTGGACCTCTCCGGCCACACGCTGCGCTTCGAAGGGCTGTTCCCTCGAAAAGGCCCGAACTTCACCGAGGACCGCGGCCGCTTCCTGCTGATCTCAAATGGCAATGCCGACGGCGAGATCACGTCGGCAAAACGCTTCTATCCGGCGCGGCAGACCGTGACGACCGAGTCCGGCATCCGGACGCTGGGCCTCAGCCAGCTCTATCTGTCGCTCGGCGACGAGGGCAAGGACGGTTCCGTCGTCGTGCGCCTGTGGTGGAAACCGCTGGTGACGCTGATCTGGGGCGGCGGTCTGGTGATGATGGCTGGCGCCGCCATGTCGCTGCTCGACCGCCGCCTGCGGGTCGGCGCGCCCGCGAGGCGCCGCAAGCCGGCTGCCGCCGCAGCATCCGCGAGCGCGACATGAAAGCGAAGTTTTCGCTTGGCCTCCTGCTCCTCCTGCTGGCCCTGGTCTTCGCCGGCACGGCGCAGGCGGTGAGGCCCGACGAGGTGCTGGCCGATCCGGCGCTGGAGGCGAGGGCGCGCGCGCTGTCCGAAGGCCTGCGCTGCATGGTCTGCCAGAATCAGTCGATCGACGAATCCGACGCCGACCTAGCGCGCGACCTGCGCATCCTCGTGCGCCAGCGCCTTGTCGCCGGCGACACCGACCAGCAGGTGATGGACTACATCGTTTCGCGCTATGGCGAGTTCGTATTGTTGAAGCCGCGCTTCAGCCTGCGCAACGCGCTTTTGTGGGGCACGCCGGTGCTTCTGCTTCTGGCCGGCGGCATCTTCATCGTGATGAGCGCCCGCTCGCGCCGGCCAGCGCCGGACGGCGCTCTGAGCGCGGAGGAACAGGCGGCGCTGGACAAGCTGCTGCGCGACTGACGCACGAATTGCGGACCTCGGAGGTTGGCCGAGACTCCTGTGCCGTCGCGAGTGCTTCCGCCTAGCCTCCGAGCGCGGCATACCTCACACCTTGCCTGTGCGCTCAGCGTCCACGGCCTCGATCACCGCGTCGATTTCCGCCATCGCAGCTTCGTGAGGCACCACACGGCCCGCCTTTGCATCGGCTATCCCGCGCTTGATGCCTTCGATCATCTTGGCCTCCCAATCGACTGAGACTCGAATTCGGTTGGTATGGCCCGTGGTCATTTTTGAACCTCGTGATCCCAACGCATCCCTGCCGATCGCCAACATTACAAAATCTTCATGTACCGGAAATGGCGCCGTAATGTGCGCCGCTCTAATCCTCTTGCCCGAGGATGCTTCGCCTGAGGGCATCCCTTCGAAAGAGGATACGAAAACCCATGAATATTGCCCCCAATTCATACTCCAGCACCGGCAAGCGCCTGATGGCGGCCGTCGCGTCCCTGGCTGTCGTCGGTGCGGTCGGCGTGGGCGCGCTTGCCACCGGCACCGCCCCCGTGCTGGCCGATGCGGTGCGCGTCGAGGCCCCGCAGGTTCCGAGCTTCGCCGATGTCGTCGAGCACGTCTCGCCGGCGGTCGTCAGCGTCAAGGTCAAGGCCAAGATCCAGCCGACCGCCGATGACGGTTCCGACAATCAGGACGGCTTCGACAACCTGCCCGACAATCCGCAGCTGCGCCGCTTCTTCAAGGAGTTCCGCGGCTTCGGCGACCAGGGCGGCCAGCAGTTCGGCATGCGCCCGTTCAACCATCGCAACCACGGCAATGGCGAGCCGCGTCCGGTCGCGCAAGGCTCGGGCTTCTTCATTTCCGAGGACGGCTACCTCGTCACCAACAACCACGTCGTTTCGGAAGGCTCGGACTTCACCGTCGTCACCAATGATGGCAAGGAACTCGACGCCAAGCTGATCGGCACCGATCCGCGCACCGATCTCGCCGTGCTGAAAGTCGATGGCGGCGGCAAGTTCACCTATGTCGACTTCGCCGACGACTCCAAGATCCGCATCGGCGACTGGGTGGTGGCCGTCGGCAATCCGTTCGGCCTCGGCGGCACCGTCACCGCCGGCATCGTCTCGGCCCGCGGCCGCGACATCGGCGCCGGCCCCTACGACGACTTCATCCAGATCGACGCCTCGGTCAACCGCGGCAATTCGGGCGGCCCGACCTTCAACCTCAACGGCCAGGTGATCGGCATCAACACCGCCATCTTCTCGCCGTCGGGCGGCAGCGTCGGCATCGCCTTCGACATTCCGGCCTCGACCGCCAAGCAGGTCTTCCACGACCTGCTTGGCGGTCGAGGCCGGAATGT
>NZ_RZSL01000717.1:0-2629 GCF_003997355.1 Mesorhizobium sp. M1E.F.Ca.ET.041.01.1.1
ACACCGCTGAGGAATACCAGCCGCTTCGCCAGCCGGGCCTCGATGCCGAAGAAAGCCTGGTCGCCGAGTTCGCCGCTGACCCAGCGCAGCCGCGCGCACAGCAGTTCGATCATGGCACGCGCCAGCGACGGATTTTTTTCAATGCGATCAAAGAGTTGTGTTCGGCTAAGTGAAACCAGCTCGCAAGCGGTGTGACAGATGGCGGTGGCCGTGCGCGGGAGCCCGTCGAGGGCGCCGATCTCGCCGACGAGGCTGCGCGAGAGCTCGATATTGGCCACCAGCTTCTGTCCGCCCGGCGAATAGAGCGAGATTTCGACGGTGCCGCTGATCACGCCGTAGATACGGTCGGATGCATCCTCCTGGACGAACAGGTGCTGACCGGCGGCGTAGCGCTCGACCTTGCAGCCGCCGAACAGCAGCTCGAACTGGCGCGGGTCGATCCGCGCCAGGCGCGGCACGGCGCCCCTGTCGTCTACCCCGGCTGTGGCCATGATGCGATTCCGCCTCTCGTTGAGGGGAAATTGTAGGACAAGTGCATGCTCGATCATAGCTTCGTCTCCGTTGATGGTCGCCAGTCGCCGGGCGACATGCCTCTGGCAGCAGTCCCGGACGCCAACCTGCTTCGAAAAACAGATTGGCCCGGCAATTGATTGACTGACACGCCTGGCGGAGCGCGATCGATCTTCGAAACGCCGTCCGCGCGCGTCGGTGGGAGGTGCCTACGCGCGCAGACAGCAAATCTGAAAATGGCTAGGTGATCGAAATTCCTTGCCGAGGAACGGCCCCATTTTCAGGCCCGGAAGCCTTGTCGGACCTGTGCATCGAAGCAGAAGCCAGTGCCACCCGGTGCAATATTTGTGCGTGAAGCTCGCCCGACGTATGTGAAGGCGATCACAGAAGCGTCTGTCGCCCGGCGCGATCGTCATTTTCCGAATGTATGTTTCGGACGCCAAGCATATCGTGCCGAAACACAATCGGCTTGATTTCCTGGTGGACAAACAGACCGATCGAATCATGGCTTGAAACTTGGCTTGACCGGAGATGACGGCCGACGCCATGATTCCATTTCCGGGGAGGGGTGCGCCATGGCGAGGGGACTCCTGATCAAGGTTCGCGGCGATGGCACCGGGCTTGCAGCGCGAGGCCGGTCGCTTGGCATAGGGGGCATCGACGCCGAACCGATCCTGACCCTGCCGCCGGGTGCGTCCGGCGCTGACTACGGGGCAGCGGGGGACCGTGGCGCGACCTGGCTGCGGGTTTCCGCCAAGGCGGCAGGCTCGGACAATCCTTGGGACGATGCCCACAAGCTCTTAGCCCGCGGCGGAGATTTCGCGGCGGCGGGCGTGGATGTCCTGGCAGTCGAGCCCGATATCGAACAGCGATGGGAGTACAAGAACGGCAGCGGCGATCGCGGCATGGCGGCGAGCGCCGCGCCTGCCTGCACCTTCGACGATCAGGATCCTCGCGGCGGACAAGCGGTCGTCCGGGACGGTGTCGCCTGGAACGCCGGGCCGAATTTCAGCCAATTCGCGGCCGCCCGCACCAGGGTCGGCGCCAAGCAGGCCAACATCACCATCGCTCATCTCGATACCGGCTTCGATCCGGGACATCGCACATTGCCGGCCGGGCTTCTGGCGGCAAAGCAGCGCAATTTCGTCGATGACGGCACCGGACCGGACAACGCGACCGATCATGCGCCTGCCGGCACGCTCACCAGCAATCGCGGTCACGGCACCGGCACGCTCAGCCTGCTGGCCGGCAACAAGCTCGACGGCGCCTCGCCAAATTGGCCGGGCTTCACCGACTTCGTTGGCGGCGCCCCGCGGGCCAAGATCCTTCCGGTGCGCATCGCCGACTGGGTGGTGCGGCTGACGACGGGCACGATGGTGCAAGGCATCGAGTATGCGCGCCAGCAAGGCGCTCAGGTGCTGTCGATGAGCATGGGCGGCCTCGCCTCGCAAGCGCTGGTCGATGCCATCAACCTTGCTTACGACCATGGCCTGGTCATGGTCACCGCGGCCGGCAACAACTTTGCCATCACGCCTCGCAGCATCGTCTATCCCGCGCGCTACAACCGTGTGCTGGCGGCATGCGGCGTGATGGGCGACGGCCGCGCCTATGCCGGACTCGCCTTCGGCACCATGCAGGGCAACTACGGCCCGCCATCGAAGATGAAGACGGCGCTCGGCGCCTACACGCCGAACGTGCCCTGGGCGGAGATCGACTGCGCCAAGGTCGTCGACATGGATGGCAACGGCACGTCGGCGGCGACGCCGCAGATCGCGGCAGCCGCGGCGCTTTGGCTGGCCGAGCACTGGGATCGCGTGAAGACTTATCCGCAGCCATGGATGCGCATCGAGGCCGTCCGCTTCGCGCTGTTCAAGGTGGCGCAGAAATCCACGCCGAAGATGAACACCGCCGAGACGCTGGAGAAGATCGGACAGGGGGTGGTTCGCGCTCTCGATGCGCTGGCCATCTCCCCACCGGCTGAGAACCAGCTCCGGAAACTGCCGCCGGCCACCTACACATGGAGCTGGCTGGATCTGCTCACCGGCGGCAATTCTCTGGCGGCACAGCCACCGCCCGCCGTCCAAAGGCAAAAGATGTTTGCGCTCGAGCTTATGCAGAT
>NZ_RZSL01000718.1:0-2628 GCF_003997355.1 Mesorhizobium sp. M1E.F.Ca.ET.041.01.1.1
CGCGAGTGCCTCGGCGGCGGTGTGCGGGGCATTGACCAGCGGATTGTCGGCCAGCGGCCACTCGCCCTTCGCCACCTTCGCCGCCTCGCTGGCGATCGCAACCATCGCCTCGCAGAAGCGGTCGAGCTCGCGCTTGGGCTCGGACTCGGTCGGCTCGACCATCAGCGTGCCCGCAACCGGAAACGACATGGTCGGCGCGTGGAAGCCGTAGTCGATCAGGCGCTTGGCGATATCGTCGACGCTGATGCCGGCGCTCTCCTTGAGCACGCGGGTGTCGAGGATGCACTCATGGGCGATGCGGTCGTGCCTGCCCTTGTAGAGGAGCGGGAAGTGCGGCGCGAGCCGGGTCGCGATGTAGTTGGCGGAGACGATCGCCGTCTCCGTCGCCTGCTTCAGGCCCGAGGCGCCCATCATGCGGATGTACATCCAGGTGATCGGCAGGATCGAGGCGCTGCCGAAGGGCGCCGCCGCCACGGCATGGGTCGTGCCCTCGGTTACGTGGCCCGGCAGATAGGGCTTGAGATGCGCTTTGACGCCGATCGGACCGACACCCGGCCCGCCGCCGCCATGCGGGATGCAGAAGGTCTTGTGCAGGTTCATGTGGCAGACGTCGGCGCCGATGTCGCCTGGACGGGCCAGGCCGACCAGCGCGTTGAGGTTGGCGCCGTCGAAATAGACCTGGCCGCCATGCTCATGGACGATGGCGCAGAGGTCGCGCGCGCCTTCCTCGTAGACGCCGTGCGTCGATGGGTAGGTGAACATCAGCGCCGCGAGGTCCTTCGAATGCTCGGCCGCCTTGGCCTTGAGGTCCTCGACGTCGATGTTGCCGTCCTCGGTGCAGCGCACCACCACCACGCTCATGCCGGCCATCGCCGCGCTCGCCGGATTGGTGCCATGCGCTGAGGACGGGATCAGGCAGACCGTGCGATGACCCTCGCCGCGCGAACGGTGATAGGCGCGGATGGCGAGCAGGCCGGCATATTCGCCTTGGCTGCCGGCATTGGGCTGCAAGGTCACCGCATCGAAGCCGGTGATCTCCGATAGCCAGGCTTCCAGGTCGCCGATCATGGCGCGGTAGCCGACCGAATGGCCGGACGGCGCGAAGGGATGCAGGTTGGCGACGCTCGGCCAGCTCACCGGCATCATTTCGGCGGCGGCGTTGAGCTTCATGGTGCAGGAGCCGAGCGGGATCATGGCGCGATCGAGCGCGAGGTCCTTGTCGGCCAGCCGGCGCAGGAAGCGCATCATCTCGGTCTCGGAGCGGTTCTCATGGAAAACCGGCTGCGTGAGGAACTCCTTGCCGCGCGGCTTGCCCGGCATGGAACCACCTTCCACCGCGCCGGGCCTGGCGCCGAACAGGGCCGCGATCGCCTCCAGATCGGTGTCGGTGGAGGTCTCGTCGAAGGCGATGCTGATCTTGTCGGCATCGATGACGCGCAGAAGCCGGCCGGTCTTCTCGGCGGCGGCGGCGATCGAGCCTGCCTTGCCCTTCACCTCGGCCGTCACCGTGTCGAAGCGGCGTGTGCCGAGCACCGAAATGCCGGCGGCCTTGAGCCCGGTGGCAAGGCGGTCGGCGAGGGTGTGGACGCGCCCGGCAATCGCCTGCAGGCCGGTGGGACCGTGCCAGATCGCATAGGCCGTCGCCATGTTGGCGAGCAGCGCCTGCGCGGTGCAGATGTTGGACGTAGCCTTGTCGCGGCGGATGTGCTGCTCGCGCGTCTGCAGCGCGAGGCGATAGCCCGGGCGACCCATGGTATCGGTCGACTGGCCGACAAGGCGGCCGGGCATCAGACGGGTCAATTTGTCGGTGACAGCGCAATAGGCGGCGTGCGGGCCGCCAAAGCCCATCGGCACGCCGAAGCGCTGCATCGAACCGACGGCGATGTCGGCGCCGAGCTTCGCCGGCGCCTCCGTCAGCGTCAGCGCAAGCGGGTCGGCGATGAAGACGACCAGCGCGCCGGCGGCGCGGGCCTTCTCGATCGCTGCCTTGTGGTCGCCATAGACGCCAAAGGTGTCCGGCCACGAGACGAGGAGTGCGGCGGTGTTGTCGTCGATCGTCTCGCCGTCGACCTCGGTGCCCAGCGGCTCGGCGCGAGTGCGCACGACATCGAGCGTCTGTGGATGCGGCGTGCCGGCGAGTGCTACCTTGGTGCGCTTGTCGCGGTGATGGCGCAGCGCGATGCCGACCGCTTCGGCAACGGCGGTGGCTTCATCGAGCAACGAGGCCGAGGCCACCGGCAGGCCGGTCAATTCGGTGACCAGGGTCTGGAAATTGAACAGCATTTCCAGACGGCCCTGGCTGATCTCGGCTTGGTAGGGCGTGTAGGCCGTGTACCAGGCCGGGTTCTCGAACATGTTGCGCTGGATGACCGGCGGTACAAAAACATCATGGTAGCCGGCGCCGATGAAGCACTTCAGCACCGTATTCTTCCCCATGATCGCCGATAATTCCGCCAGCGCTTCGGCTTCGCTGGCCGGAGCAGGCAGGGCGAGCGGCCGGTCCAGACGGATCGACTTCGGCACGGCCTGGCTGATCAGTGTCTCGACGGACGGAACGCCGATGACGGCGAGCATGGCTCTGACATCGTTGAGGCCGGGACCGATATGGCGGGCCAAGAAGGGAATAGG
>NZ_RZSL01000719.1:0-2627 GCF_003997355.1 Mesorhizobium sp. M1E.F.Ca.ET.041.01.1.1
TACGAATACCAGGTCGACAAGAGCTTCTCCTTCAACTCGGCGGTTCTTCAGGACGCCGACCGCGCCAAGGCCGGCAAGGAAGACCGCAACCTCTATCCGCGCCTGCTCGCCGTCGACAACGAACTGGTGGTGCCGGTCAACACCACGACCCGCGTGCTGATCACGGCCACCGACGTCATTCACTCCTTCGCGGTGCCGTCCTTCGGCATCAAGATGGACGCCGTGCCCGGCCGCACCAACGAGACCTGGTTCAAGGCGGAGAAGGAGGGCCTCTACTACGGCCAGTGCTCGCAGCTCTGCGGCAAGGATCACGCCTTCATGCCGATCGCGATTCGCGTCGTGTCCGACGCGCAGTTCAAGACCTGGCTGGAGACGGCCAAGACCGATGTGCCCGCCGCCAACAAGGCGCTGACGGCAGAGATCGATGGTACCAACAAGGTAGCGGCCGCCGGCAACTGATGCCGCGGGTTAGCAAGAATTAGGGAACGGAGCGGAATATGGCAGAGGCTGCAGCTCACGACCACCACGACCACAGGCCGCATGGCTGGGTCCGCTGGGTGTACTCGACCAACCACAAGGACATCGGCACGCTCTACCTGATCTTCGCGATCATCGCCGGCATTATCGGCGGCGCGCTTTCGGTCGCCATCCGCATGGAGCTGCAGGAGCCGGGCATCCAGATCTTCAGCGGTCTGGCGCAGATGGTCTACGGCATGCAGGGCGATGCCGCCATCGACGGCGGCAAGAGCATGTACAATGCCTTCGGCGCCGCGCACGGCCTGATCATGATCTTCTTCATGGTGATGCCAGCCCTGATCGGCGGCTTCGCCAACTGGATGGTGCCGATCATGATCGGCGCGCCGGACATGGCCTTCCCGCGCATGAACAACATCTCTTTCTGGCTTCTGCCTCCGGCCTTCCTGCTGCTGCTCAGCTCGATGTTCGTGCCGAGCTCGCCCGGCGCCTTCGGCCCCGGCGGCGGCTGGACGATCTATCCGCCGCTGTCGACGGCCGGATCGCCGGGCCCTGCGATGGACCTTGCGATTCTCGCGATCCACATCGCCGGCGCCTCCTCGATCCTCGGCGCCATCAACTTCATCACCACCATCTTCAACATGCGCGCGCCTGGCATGACGATGCACAAGATGCCGCTGTTCGCCTGGGCGGTGCTGATCACGGCCTTCCTGCTGCTGCTCTCGCTGCCGGTTCTGGCTGGTGGCATCACCATGCTTCTCACCGACCGCAACTTCGGCACCTCCTTCTTCGTGCCGGACAATGGCGGCGATCCGCTGCTCTTCCAGCACCTGTTCTGGTTCTTCGGTCATCCGGAGGTCTACATCCTGATCCTGCCCGGCTTCGGCATCATCAGCCACATCGTCTCGACCTTCTCGAAGAAGCCGGTCTTCGGCTATCTCGGCATGGCTTACGCCATGGTCGCGATCGGCGCCGTCGGCTTCATCGTCTGGGCGCACCATATGTACACGACCGGTCTGTCGCTCGACACGCAGCGCTATTTCGTGTTCGCCACCATGGTCATCGCGGTGCCGACCGGCGTGAAGATCTTCTCGTGGATCGCCACCATGTGGGGCGGCTCGATCTCCTTCAAGCCGCCGATGCTGTGGGCGCTGGGCTTCATCTTCCTGTTCACCATCGGTGGCGTCACCGGCGTCCAACTGGCCAATGCCGGCCTCGACCGCTCTCTGCACGACACCTATTTCGTGATCGCCCACTTCCACTACGTGCTGTCGCTGGGTGCGGTGTTTGCCATCTTCGCCGGCTGGTACTACTGGTTCCCGAAGATGACCGGCTACATGTACTCGCCGGTGATCGCCAACACCCACTTCTGGGTCACCTTCGTCGGCGTCAACCTGATCTTCTTCCCGCAGCACTTCCTCGGCCTCGCCGGCATGCCGCGCCGCACCGTCGACTATCCGGATGCGTTCGCCGGCTGGAACATGGTCTCGTCCTACGGCTCCTACATCGCGGCCGTCGGCGTTGCGATCTTCCTCTACGGCGTGTTCGAGGCCTTCCAGAAGAAGCGTGTCGCCGGCGCCAATCCGTGGGGCGAGGGTGCCACCACACTCGAATGGCAGCTGCCTTCGCCGCCGCCGTTCCACCAGTGGGAACAGCTGCCGAAGATCAAGTAAAGGGCAGCTTCCCGATGCATGCGAGGCCGCCGGTGAGCCGGCGGTCTTGGCCAACGGAATGATGGACTTTAGGTACGCATGGCTCTTGCCGACCACAAATTGATGGAGGAAGCGGGCTTTCGCATGTCGGAAGCGACCGCAGGCGATTTCTTCGCCCTCCTGAAGCCGCGCGTCATGTCGCTGGTCGTCTTCACGGCCTTTGTCGGCATGGTCGCGGCGCCCGTCGCCATCAATCCGCTGCTGGCGGTGATCGCAATCCTGTCGATTGCGATTGGAGCCGGCGCCTCCGGCGCGCTCAACATGTGGTACGACGCCGATATCGATGCGGTGATGACCAGGACGGCCGGCCGCCCGGTGCCGGCCGGCCGCGTCACGCCCGGCGAGGCGCTGAGCTTCGGCCTCGTGCTCTCCGTGCTGTCGGTGATGACGCTGGGCGTGCTGGTCAACTGGCTGTCGGCGGCGCTGCTCGCCTTCACTATA
>NZ_RZSL01000071.1:0-17168 GCF_003997355.1 Mesorhizobium sp. M1E.F.Ca.ET.041.01.1.1
CTTTTTCGACAGGATCGAGGCGGTGATCAACGGCACCGACTCCACCGTGCCGGTCACGTCGCGGATCGCGTAGAGCCGGCGGTCGGCCGGCGCGAGATCGGCGGTCTGGCCGATAATGGCGCAGCCGGTTTCCAGCACCGTTTTGCGGAAGCGCGCCACATCCGGCTGGCTGGTATAGCCGGGAATGGCGTCCATCTTGTCGAGCGTGCCGCCGGTATGGCCAAGGCCGCGGCCGGAGATCATCGGCACATAGGCGCCGCAGGCGGCGACGATCGGCGCCAGCATCAGCGAGACATTGTCGCCGACGCCGCCGGTCGAATGCTTGTCGGTGACCGGGCCCGGCAGGTCGGACCAGTCGAGCACGTCGCCGGAATCGCGCATGGCAATCGTCAGCGCCACCGCCTCCTCACGGCTCATGCCTTTGAGGAACACGGCCATGGCAAAGGCGCCGATCTGTCCCTCCGAGAGGGTGCCGGCCGTTATCCCCTCGATGAAGGTCGCGATCTCGGACGCCGAGAGCCTGTGGCCGTCGCGCTTGCGGCGGATGATTTCCTGGGGGAGCATCAGCTTTCCGGCAAACCTTCCTGGAAGACACGCCGCAGGATCGTCGCCAGCCGCGCGCCGCCGATCGGCGCCATGTCCTTGGTTTCCTGGTGCGAGAGCTCGGCTCCGGTCATGCCGGCCGCCAGGTTGGTGATGACCGAGCAGGCGGCGACCTTGAGGCCGAGGAAGCGGGCGAGGATGACTTCCGGCACGGTCGACATGCCGACGGCGTTGGCGCCCATGATGCGCGCCATGCGGATCTCGGCCGGCGTCTCGAAACATGGTCCCGAGAACCACATGTAGACGCCCTGGTGCAGCGCG
The DNA here is from genome assembly GCF_003997355.1 of Mesorhizobium sp. M1E.F.Ca.ET.041.01.1.1. Lineage (NCBI taxonomy): Bacteria > Pseudomonadati > Pseudomonadota > Alphaproteobacteria > Hyphomicrobiales > Phyllobacteriaceae > Mesorhizobium > Mesorhizobium sp. M1E.F.Ca.ET.041.01.1.1. The sequence continues at coordinate 865 of NZ_RZSL01000071.1, forward strand.
GTGCCGGTTGCCTTGGCCGCCTTCTCGATCGCCTTGCGCAGACCGGCATCATAGGCCTCGGTGAGGCCGACGAAGCGGCGGTCGCTCGGCTCACCGATCAGCGGATTGGAACCGGAAAAATTGATGTGGTCGGTGATCAGCATCACTGAACCCGGCCCCATGTCGGGCTCGACGGAGCCGGCGGCGTTGGTGAGAATGAGATGCGAGATGCCGATGCCGGCAAGCGCCTCCAGCGCCGGGCGCATCGCGGCGGCGTTGCCGTGCTCGTAGTAGTGGGCGCGGCCGGACAGCATCAGCACGGGCGTGCCGGCGAAATACCCGGCCACCACCTCGCCGGCATGGCCGGAGACACCGCTTCGCGGGAAGCCGGGCAGCTCGGCATAAGAGATACGCCGCGCATCCTCGACCTGGTCGACCAGTCCACCCAGGCCGGAACCCAAGACAAGGGCCGCGGTCGGCGCCAGCCCGTCGAGCTTCTCGACCAGATGATCCAGTGCTTCCTTCATTTCAAGCCGCTCTTCATTTCAAAATGTCGCCCCTGAAGCCGTAAGGCAGCATATCGCCCATGGTGACTGTTTCGACCACGCCGGTATTGTCGCAGAGATAGAGCTTGGTCTCCGGCCGGCAGAACTCCGCCAGCCGCTGCCGGCAGCCGCCGCAGGGCGTGCATCTGGCCATGCGCTCGGCAATCACCGCGATCTCGGTGATCTTGCCGCCGCCACCCATGATGTAGTGGCCGAGCGCCGTGGTCTCGGCGCACCAGCCTTCGGGATAGGACGCCACCTCGATGTTGGCGCCGGCAAAGATGCGCCCGTCCTCGGTGCGCAGCGCCGCGCCCACCGGAAACTTGGAATAGGGCGCATAGGCCTTCGCCATCGCGGCCTTCGCCGCCTCGAACAGATCATGCGACATTCAGGTCTTCTCTCCCACGATCTTGTCCAAAAGCCGATTGCCACCGAGGCGGGGCCGTTCGTGTCGTCGCGATCTCAGCGTTCCTTGACGTAGGGCACGCCGCCGGCGCGCGGCGGGATCGCCTTGCCGATGAAGCCGGCGAGCAGGATGACGGTGAGCACATAGGGCAATGCCTGCATGAACTGCACCGGTACCTTGCCGATGACCGGCAGCGCCGTGCCTTGCAGGCGGATCGACAGCGCGTCGAGGAAGCCGAACAGCAGGCAGGCGAACATGGCGTTGACCGGCTTCCATTTGGCGAAGATCAGCGCGGCGAGCGCAATGTAGCCCTTGCCCGCCGTCATGTCCTTCACGAAGCCGCCATTCTGCACCATCGACAGATAGGCGCCGGCGACGCCGGTAAGCACGCCGGTGCAGATCAGCGCCCGGTAGCGCAGCCAGGCGACCGAGATGCCGGCGGTGTCGACGGCGGCCGGGTTCTCGCCGACCGCGCGCATCCTGAGGCCGAAACGGGTGCGGAACAGCACCCACCAGGTGAACGGCACCATCGCGAAGGCGAAGTAGACCAGGATCGAATGACCCGAGATCAGCTCGGCATAGATCGGCCCGAGGATCGGCACGTCACGGACGGCTTCGGCGCCGGGCCAAACGATCGCCTCGAACCGCTCGCCCGGCTGCAGCGCCGGCGTGCGTCCGCCCTGCTGGAACCAGGCCTGGCCGAGGATGATGGTCGAGCCGGCGGCAACGAAATTGATGGCGACGCCGGAGACGATCTGGTTGCCGCGATGCGTGATCGAGGCGAAGCCGTGCACCATGGCGAAGGCGACCGAGATCAGGATGGCCATGCCGAGGCCGATCAAGGCGGAATGGAAGACCGAGGCCGCGGCTGCGCCGGCGAAGGCGCCGACCAGCATCTTGCCTTCGAGGCCGATGTCGAAGATGCCGGCGCGCTCGGAATAAAGGCCGGCGAGGCAGGCAAGCAGCAGCGGCACCGACAGTCGGATGGTCGAGTCCAGCACCTGGACGATGGCGGCGAAACTGTCCATCTCAGGCCCCCTTCCCCTTGACCGCTTCGATGCCGACAGCTTTCGGGCTGAACGAGGCGAACAGCGTCTGGATATACGGCCTGAACATATGCTCCAGCGCCCCGGCAAAGAGGATGACCAGGCCCTGGATGATGACGATCATGTCGCGGCTGATCGCCGGCATCTCGAAGGCAAGTTCGGCACCGCCCTGGTAAAGCATGCCGAACAGGATCGCCGCCAGCACGATGCCGACCGGATGCAGCCTGCCCATCAGCGCCACGGCGATGCCGACATAGCCGGCGCCCGAGACGAAATCGATGGCGACATTGTGCTGGTCGCCCATCACCGGGTTGAGCGCCATCATGCCGGCCAGCGCGCCCGAGATCATCATCGCGGTGAGGATGATGCGGGTTTCCGAAATACCGGCATAGCGCGCAGCCTTCGGGCTATGGCCATAGGTGCGCATCTCGTAACCGAGCTTGGTGCGCCAGATCAGCAGCCAGACCAGGAACGCCATCACCAGCGCCAGCAGGAAGCAGATGTTGAGCGGCGCCGAGCGGATCTTGGCGCCGAACAATTCGATGATCCAGTTGAGCTTCGGCAATTCCGCGCCGGCGAGGAAATTGCGTGTCTGCGGCGCCTGCGATCCGGCCGGCTTCAGCGGACCGACCAGCAGATAGACCATCACCGAGGCGGCGATGAAGTTGAACATGATGGTGGTGATGACGATGTGCGAGCCGCGCTTGGCCTGCAGATAGGCGGGGATGAAGCCCCAGAGCGCGCCGAACACCGCCGCGGCGACGATCGCTATCGGAAAGATCACCCACCAGGGCAGCACGCTGTCGAAGCTGAGGCAGACGAGCGCGATGCCGAGGCCGCCGATATAGGCCTGGCCCTCGGTGCCGATGTTGAACAGGCTGCAATGCGCCGCCACCGCCACCGACAGCCCGGTGAAGATGAAGGTGGTGGCGTAGAACAAGGTGAAGGCGATGCCCGTGCCCTTGCCGAAAGCGCCCTCGACCAGGATGACGGCGGCGCGGAACGGATTTTCGCCGACCAGCATGACGACGAAGCCGGCGACGATGAAGGCCACCGAGAGATTGATCAGCGGGATCAGCCCATAGTCGGCCCAGGCCGGCAGCTTGGCGTAGGGCGTGCTCATTCGGCGGCCTCCTGGTGTTCGACGCCGGCCATCAGGAGACCAAGCTCGCCTTCGGTCGCCTCCGGCCCGCGCTCGCCGACGATGCGGCCGGCGAACATCACCAGGATGCGGTCCGACAGCGAGCGGATCTCGTCGAGCTCGACCGACACCACCAGCACCGCCTTGCCCTGGTCGCGCATGGCGATCAGCCGCTTATGGATGAATTCGATGGCGCCGACATCGACGCCGCGCGTCGGCTGGCCGACGATCAGCACGCCGGGGTCTTGCTCCATCTCCCGCGCCAGCACGATCTTCTGCTGGTTGCCGCCCGAGAAATTGGCCGTCCTCAGCCGCGGATTGCCAGGACGGATGTCGTATTTCTCGATCTTGTCCTTCGCGTCGGCCATGATGGCATCGACGTTGAGAAACGGTCCCTTCAAATAACGCTCGTCGTCGTGATAGCCGAGGATCGAATTCTCGTTCTCCTCGAAGGCGAGCACCAGCCCGACATGGTGGCGATCCTCCGGCACATGCGCGAGACCGCGGTCGCGCAATTCGCCGGGATCGGCCTTGCCGGTGAGGTCGACCGGCTTGCCTTCGAGCATGACCTCGCCCGAGACGGCATGCCGGATACCGGAGATCGCCTCGAGCAGTTCCGACTGGCCGTTGCCGGCCACGCCGGCGATGCCGACGATCTCGCCGCCGCGCACGTCGAAGGAGACGTCGTCGACCATGGTGACGCCGCGCGAATCCTTGACCGTCAGGTTCTTGACCGAGAGCTTTATCGCGCCGGCCTCCGACTGGCCCTTCTCGACCCGCAAGAGCACGCGCCGGCCGACCATCAGCTCGGCCAGCTCGCCGACCGTGGTTTCCTTCGTCACCCTGGTGGCCACCATGGTTCCCTGGCGCATGACCGACACCGTGTCGGTGATGGCCATGATCTCACGCAGCTTATGGGTGATCAGCACCACCGTTTTTCCCTGCTCCTTCAATTGCTTGAGGATGCGGAAAAGGTGGTCGGCCTCGGCCGGCGTCAGAACCCCGGTCGGCTCGTCGAGGATCAGGATCTCGGCGCCGCGATAGAGCGCCTTGAGGATTTCGACGCGCTGCTGGAGACCGACCGGCAGTTCCTCGATGACGGCATCGGGATCGACCTCGAGGCCGTATTCGCGCTCGAGCCGCTCGAGCTCCGAGCGCGCCTTGGCGATGCTGCTCTTCAAGAGCGCGTCATTCTCGGCGCCGAGGATGACGTTCTCCAGCACCGTGAAATTGTCGACCAGCATGAAATGCTGGTGCACCATGCCGATGCCGAGCGCGATGGCGTCGTTGGAGGTGCTGATCGACACCGGCTTGCCGCCGACGTGGATTTCGCCGCTGTCGGCCTGGTAGAAGCCATAGAGGATCGACATCAGCGTCGACTTGCCGGCGCCGTTCTCGCCGACGATGCCGTGGATGGTGCCGCGCACGACTTCCAGGTTGATGTCGCGGTTGGCGCGCACCGCGCCAAAACTCTTGTTGATGCCTATGAGTTCGATTGCGGCTTGCGCCATGCAGCCTGTCCCACTCTTATTTTTTTATCGCTTGGTCAAAATGCCTAGCATGATGCCCCGCCCGTGCCAATTGGCCGGAACACCATTCACTCTCGACAAATCCCCGCGCGCTTGTCAATTTCGAACGTGGCCGAGAGCTTCACATTCACAGAACCCGAGTTTTGAATGACCAAACCTGACGACCGGCTGACGACGCTGGAAATCCGTGCCGCCGAGCAGGAAAAGACGATCGAGGAACTGTCCGGCCAGATAGCCGAGCAGTGGAAGGTGATCGAACGCATGGAACGCAAGCTCGCCGCCCTTGCCGATCGGTTCCTGGCCCTGGAGGAGCAGGCCGCTCCCGACGTGCCGGTGACCAAGCCGCCGCACTATTGAGCGGGCATTGGGGGGTGAGCGGGCATTTTTGGGGGAGAACGGTCATGGCCAGTGAAGGAGACCGCATCGCAAGGGCCGGCGACTATGTTTTCGGCCTGATGGACGAAAGGGAACGCGCCCGCGCCGAGCGCGACCTCGAGATCGATCCCGCCTTTCGCGACGCGGTGCTGCGGCTCGCCGAGCGCATGCGTGCCCTGGAAACGACCGCGCCATCCAACGCGGCCTCCGACGAGCGCTGGAATCTTGTCCAGCAGCGGCTGGCCGGGTTGCCGCAGATGCGGCTTGCCGGGCTGAGCAACGGCGAATCGCAGCCGCAACCGATCATGATCCATCGACTCGAGCGCAAGCCCTACGGCGTCGGCGTACATTCCCTGGGCGGCCGGCTCGGACTTGTCATCGCGCTCGCCCTGCTGGCGGCCTTCGCGCTGGGCTATCTGGCGGGCACGCTATAGTTCACGCGACATCAGACGCATCGGCTGGCCGTCCTGGTCGAAAGTATCGACCGCAGTCCAGCCGAGCGCTTCGTAAAAAAGACGGGCCTCCCAGGTGTAGAGATAAAGCCTGTCCACGCCCGCCGATGCAGCATGGGCCTCGACGGCTCTTAGCAGCGCTGCGCCAACGCCCTGGCTTCGATGCGCTTCGTCAACGACAAGCCCGGCAAGCCATGGTGTCACATCATGCGCCGGATCGATCTCATTGCGAACGAGCAGGCAGCTTCCGATCGGCGCGCCGCCGACGCGGGCGACGAAGGCCGCCTCCAACCCGTCGCCACCGAGCAATGCGATAAGCCCGGCAATATCTTCTTCGAGCGTCCGGCCCGTACCCTCGAAGAAAGCCGCAAGGCGTAGTTTCGCTATGGCCTCGACGTCGCGCTCGGTCATGGCGTCGATTGTCGGTTGCATGATGCTTATCCAAAAAGAAACCGCCGGGCGAAGGCCCGGCGGTCAAACAAACCTTGACTCGATCTGCCGATCAATACGGGCAATTGTTGTCCGCGGTATAGTCGTGCACCTGGACCTTGCCGGCGATGATGTCGGCCTTGGCCTTTTCAACGGCCGCCTTCATCTCGTCGGTCACCAGCGCCTTGTTGTTGTCGTCCATGGCGTAGTCCACGCCGCCCTCCTTGAGGCCGAGATTCTGGACGCCGCCCTTGAAGGTGCCGTTCTTGCCGTCCATGAAGGCGTTGTAGACGGCGACGTCGACGCGCTTCATCATCGAGGTCAGCACCTTGCCGGGCTGCAGGCCGTTCTGGTTGGAATCGACGCCGATGCCGAGCTTGCCGGCATCAGCGGCCGCCTGCAGCACGCCGACGCCGGTGCCGCCCGCGGCGGCATAGACGACGTCCGCGCCCTGGTCGATCTGCGTCTTGGCGATCTCGCCGCCCTTGGCCGGGTCGTTCCAGGCGGCCGGCGTGTCGCCGGTCATGTTCTGGATGACGTCGGTGGCGCCGGCCGACTTGGCGCCGCCGACATAACCGCACTCGAACTTGCGGATCAGCGGAATGTCCATGCCGCCGACGAAGCCGACCTTCTTCGACTTCGACGCCATCGCCGCCAGGATGCCGACGAGGTACGAGCCCTCATTTTCCTTGAATACCAGCGAGCGGACATTGGGCAGGTCGACGGCATCGTCGATGATGGCGAAGTTGAGGTCGGTATATTCGGCCGCGACCTTCTTCAGCGCATCCTCCCAGGCGAAGCCGGCCATGACGATCGGGTTGCGGCCGTCCTCGGCGAAGCGGCGCAGCGCCTGCTCGCGCTGCGAGGCGTTGGAAACCTCGAATTCGACGTAAGCGACGCCGGTTTCGGCCTTGAACTTCTCGGCGCCGTGAAAGGCGGCCTCGTTGAAGGATTTGTCGAACTTTCCGCCGAGATCGTAGAGGATGGCCGGCTGGACATCCGCGGCGAAAGCCGGAAGAACCATTGCAGTTGCGGCCAGAAGGCCGAGAACGATACGTTTCATGTGATCCACACCCTGTCGGTTATTTTCCGTTTGCACCGCATCCCTGCCCGGTTCTCCGGCAGGCATGCGACGTCAGGCAGGAAGTGTTTTCCCCTCCCGCTCGCGGCCAATCTGGCACGGCCCGAAACAAAATTCACGTGGAATTTTGACCTCTTGGAAAAAGCGGTCGGGCCGACCGTTTCATGCGGAACGAAACCTCCGCGTCAGTTGGTCGGAGCGAATTCGTGGCGCCGCCGCCGGTAGCCGATGGCGTAGAGCAGGAACGCCAACACCGCGAACACCGCGAAACCGGGCTGGCCGAGCACCCAGGCGATGGCGCCGTCCCAGACCAGCGGACTGGCGTTGGCGCGTACATAGGTCTCGAAGGCCGCTCGGGTGTCGGGCGATACCGCCAGCCAGCTTGCGTTGAGCGGCGTCATGACGAGCGCCGATGCCGCCACCGAGCGCGTGGTGTCGATCACCGCCATGATGACGGAAATAGACAATGCAACCATAGCCGCCAGCCGAAAGATGAAACGCAACATCCAACGCTCTCCCCGGGAAAAGCTCCCGTCTGCCCCGCAACCGACATAGAGCGTGCGCAACCGCCACGCAATCGCGACACACGATTTTGAGCGGCTCTATCTATTTGTTTTGACGCAATTCCGGACGGCAAACCGCTACGCATTTTTCCCGGAATTGCTTTGCGCCGATGGCGCCTGCTTTCGCCGGTTGACCCGCCAGATGGCGAAGATTCCGCCGGCGACCGCGCCGACGATCAGGCCCGCGAGGCCGACGAAGGCGGCGAAAAACCCGCAGGCGCCCTCGAAGCAGCTCATATGGGTGGCGTCCGCGATCAGCGACCCGGCAAGAAATCCGGCTCCGGCGCCGATGGCGCCGCCAAGGATGATCCCGAGCAGCGCCGCAACGAGCGAGACCAGGAGCGGCGGGCGTTCGGTCTCCGGATTGGCGTAGACCGCCTCGGCGCCGGCGCCTCGCCGCAGGAGATAGATGCAGAGCAGGCCGATGGCGATCTCGGCTATGGTGAGGCCCAGCGCTTCGGCGGAGAAGACGAAGTCGGGCACCAGAAGCGTATAGGCCTGGCGCACGACGAGCCACAGGATGATGGCCACCTGCCAGATGGTGTAGTGGCGGGGGAAACGCGCCGACCGGTTGAAGGCGAGGCCGAGCAGGTAAAGCCCCCACAGGATCGTGACGAGGCCGCCGGCGAGGCCGCCATAGATCAGGAACAACACACTTTCCGGCAGGTTGAAGTCGCCGATCAGCCGCCAGCTCGAGATCAGGCCATAGGCCGACAGCCCCATGACGATCATCAGCCACGCCACCGGGATGAAGGAGAGCCCGCTGTCCGGCCGGCCCGCGGGTTGCTGGTCGATCGATGCCATGTCAGGACAATGCCCCTCGCAAAGCCCAATGCAATTCCAGGAGCAGCCGCTCCCATGCGAATTTGCAGGAAACCAACAGTTGGAGCGATCCAGCGATTCTACCGAACACCGAAGCGCTCCATGGGAGTCGACAGGCAACCAGGGCCGAAGTCAAGCGCGGACGGGCCCTGCGGAGCACCGACGACATCACGGCTGTCGCCTTAGCTCCTCCATCGCCTTCAACCGGACGACCGATACCGAGCAAAGGGCGCGCGCCACGACTTTGGTCGAGACACTGCCGAGATGCCGGCGAAGCGCCGAAGACGAGCGGGCGCCGACAACGATATGCCCAACGTCATTGTGCTCGGCGTAGTGGAGGATGGCGTCGGCCGGGCTGACGGCCTCGAGCACATGATAGCTTATGCGGTCCTCCGGCAGATGCAGAGGATGCGCCCAGTCTTTGAGCGCCACCAGCCGCTTCAGGTAGGTCAGTTGTCCTGATTCATCGGCGGCCGGCGTGTCGCCGATGATCTCGGTCTTCAGCACCGTCACACAGGCCAGCCAGGAATCCTCCCGCGCGGCAAGCACGCGCGCGGTTTCGTGGAGAACCTCGGCAGCCAGCGCATCGCTTCCGTTGGCGAGGTCGACCGCGGCCAGAACGATCGGCGGTCCGGCCTGTACCCTCGAGCTAGCCGGCTTCCCCACCAGCGCCTTCTCATCTGTTCTGCGGAAGAGATTCCTGATGCCGTCCCAGCTTCTTGCGTTCGATGGCGCGCGCGGCCTGGCAACCACGACCTGGTCGGGGTTTCTGAGGTCTGAAAGCACATGCGCCGCCTCGGCATAGCGCTTGGACCTGTCGACTTCCATGCATCGCAGGATGACGGCTTCCAACCACCTCGGAATGGCCTTGTCGATATCTCGCGGCGGCTTGGGCGCATGATAGAGCCTGCGCTTCATTCCGGCGAGCGTGGCCGGACGTCCGAACGGCTCCTCGCCGGTGACGAGCTGATAGAGGATGCAGCCCAGCGCAAACAGGTCGCTTGCGGGATCGGACCTCTCGCCCAGAACCTGTTCCGGCGAAATATAGGCTGCGGTGCCCATCGGCACGGAACTCTCCTCGCCGAGAAGGTCCGGAAGCTCGGCGTGGCGGGCGAGGCCGAAGTCCAGAAGCACGGCGCCGCGCTCGGCCAGGATGATGTTCTCGGGCTTGAGATCGAGATGAACGACCTTCTGGCGGTGCAAGGCGGCGAGCGCCTTCGCGATTTCGGCGCCGATCCTTGCCACCTCGTCCGGCGGCAACGGCGTGCGGCCGGCCGCTTCCGCCAGGCCGACCCCGGCAACGAACTCCATTGCGATATAGGGGACCTTTGCCAGGCCGCCGGATGCGGCGTAGCGCGGCACATGCGGACCCGACAGGCGTTTGAGGATCAGTTCCTCGGCTTCGAAGCCAAGAATGACGGAGACGTCCCCGCCTGGGTCGAGAAAAGGGATCTTCAGCAGAAGCGGAAAATCGAACTTCGAATTTTTCGCGCGCCACAGCGCCGCCATGCCGCCGGACTGAAGCCTTTCGACGAGTTCGAAACCGTCGATGCTTGCCCCTGCCTCCAACCTGTCCATCGATCGTCTCCGGGAAACTAGAGCAATTCCAGGAAAAGTGTGAGCGGTTTTCCGCCCGGAATTGCGTCAAAACAAGGAGCTATAGCGGGTCGCCGTTTCCGTGAAACGGCGAACCGCTCTAGCGGCCAATTTTCAAGCGCATGCCAAGCCACGCGGGCAGGCCGGACGCCTCGATCTTGCGGGCGGTCGCCTCATGATCGTAAGGAACGCGAACCATTGTCACCTCATGCCGTTCGGTGTCGAGAAGCGCAAAGCAGGCGGCCGGATTGCCGTCGCGCGGCTGGCCGACCGCGCCAACGACGATCAGATGCCGCCGCAGTCCGGACAAGGGCGCCGCCACATTGTTCCGCGGCGAAAAATGGATGGGCCGCGCGCCGGGCAAGGCGTAGTAGATGGCCGGAATGTGGGTGTGGCCACAGAAGATGAAGCGGGCATCGCTCGAGGACAAGCAGCGTCCCGCCGCGTCGACTTCGCGTATATAGACCCATTTTTCCGGCCGATCCGCGCTGGCGTGGACATAGAGCCGGTCCTCGGACCGCAGCGAAAGCGGCAGCCGCGCCAGGAAATCGAGATGCTCCCGGCCGAGCTGCTTGCGGGTCCACTCGATGGAGACCCGCGCGTTCTCGGTCATGTCGTTCCGGCCAAGCGCCGCCGCCTCGTCATGGTTGCCCATGATGCAGAAGGCGCCGCTCCTTGCCAGATCGGCCGCCTCCTCGACCACGTAGACAGGATCGGGCCCATAGCCGACCAGGTCGCCAAGCAGGACCAACTGGTCCGGCGCCAGATTCTGAACGGCCTCCAGGACTGCGTCGAACGCCTCGCGGTTGGCATGGATGTCAGACAGGATCGCGATGCGCATTCAACCTTGTCCCGAAACCGGCGCAAGATAGCAAGCCGGCGGCCGCAAGGGATTTGATCCGGCTCAATGGCCATGCACGAACCGCGGCAAGGCCTTCCGTCCCAGCGGCGGCCGGAGCTGTCTCGGCGCCAGACGGCAAATGCCGTTTGCAATGCCATTATGGCTTGGCATTCGCTTTAGGATCGACTAGATGAGCCCCGCGCCTGTTTGCCTAGACGGTTAGAGGTGCTGGGAAGGGGTTGCCCGCCGGTTGAAGGCTCCCCAGATTGTCCGATGAGGCCTTCCCGAGGGAGATGCATCTCCCCAATCCGCACGGCGAAACCGGCCGGCGCGAGAATGCAAGGACGGAGAGGTGGCCGAGTGGTTGAAGGCGCACGCCTGGAAAGTGTGTTTACGGGAAACCGTAACGCGGGTTCGAATCCCGCTCTCTCCGCCATAAGTTTTCCTAATGAATCAATGATTTCAAATACTTAGCCAGTTCATGGCGCACTTAAAAGTCGAAGCGTCCTTAATCTATGTGACAAACTGTCGGGAATCCACTTGGTCCGCCATGGCGTCGCTCAACCTCGAGGTGATCAGCGTCGTGTTTGGGGCCGTGAGCGGACAGTCAGCTTTCGGGTCTTGGCGATTGGATAACTGCCGTGCGCGGCGGGCACTTCCGAATGGCAGGAAGCGCCCAATTGGAGACGTTTAGGCAGTCAATCCATGGTCCCGAAAGCAGCCAAAGCGCGCTCCCGACACCGTCGCGATAAAGGCTCGCAGGTCGGCCAGCATCAGTTCCGGCTCTTCCAGCGCGGCGAAATGCCCGCCTCGCGGCATGTCGGTCCAATGCACGATGTTGTAGGTTTTCTCCGCGAACGAGCGCGGCGGCGGCAAGAACACCGGATCAGGAAAGGCCGCAACGCCGGTCGGCACCTGGATGCGGGTGCCGGCCGGAAGCATCAGCGACCCCTCAATCCGGCTGCCGTAGTAGATCCAGGTTGCAGTCACGAACGATGCCGGCGCGATGTAGAGCATGATGTTGGTGAGGAGTTCCTCCTCGGAAAACTTGCTCCATATGTCCGGGGCGCCATCGGCGGTTGTCGGAAGATCGGCCCACTTGCCGAACTTTTCGAGTATCCAGCCCGCCGCTCCGACCGGGCTGTCGGCCATCGCGACGCCAAGCGTCTGCGGACGTGTTTCCTGCTCGTGAAAGTAGGCCCTCTCCCAATCGGCAATCGCGGCCCGCTTGGCGGCGAAGGACTTCTCCTCGTCGGTCGTCGGAGCGGCATCCTCCGCACGCACGGTCATCATGTTAATATGGATGCCGAGCAGAGCGTCCGGTCGATCATGCGCTGCCCAGGCCGCGATGCCGTGGCCCCAATCGCCCCCTTGAACGAAATACCGCGCGTCGCCGAACAGTTGTATCATCAGCCCATGCACGAGCGCAGCAGCCCGCCGCGGGCCGATCGGGCGCGTGATCGGGTTGGAGAACGCGAAGCCAGGAAGCGAGGGGACGACAACATCGTGCCCGTCCGCTGCGAGCGGCTGCAACAGCCGCTCGAACTCGAGAAACGAGCCCGGCCAGCCGTGGAGAAGCAGTACGGGCGGCTTGGAGCCGTCACCCTTCACATGAACGAAGTGGAGGTGCTCGCCTTCCACGTCGGCCGTGAAGTTGGGCAGCGCGTTAAGGCGCCGTTCGACCGCACGCCAGTCGTAGCTGTCCCGCCAATAACCGGCGAGTCGCTTGAGGTCATCAACCCCGACCCCCGCCGACCAGCCTCCCGCATCCGGCAGCTGGCTCCAGTCATAAGCCTCGACCTTGGCTCTGATCGTGGCGAGCCGTTCGTCAGGAATGTTTATTATGTAGGGTGAAATCATGATGTTCTCCGCTTAAACGGCTGACGACGTTGACCGCCGAAGGGTAATACCGACTGAACTGAAAGCTGCGCACAACGTTTCCTGAAACGCCATCCTTTTTGCGAACGGCGCCACGGCAAAACGTCTGCTATGCAGGTCGGCGTTGCCGTAGGCGCAATGTCCGCTTTCCACCCTTTCCGGACTTCCCCCAAGGCCAGAACAAACGTCCGCTTTTAAGATCTCCAACGGCGCATTCGAATGACCGATTTGAGGCGCAAAGCCGACATTCCTTTCGCGCGCGACTCTCGAATACCCCTCAAAATGAGTGGACGGACTCGGAGCAGCGAGCTTATAGAAACCGTGACCTGTCGCCCCGGCCGTGTAACAAGCTGCGTAACAAAGAAAATAAAAAGTTGAATATTTTCAACGTTATAGGCCTAAGATCGAAAGACGCTCTCTCCGCCATCCTGCTTCGCGCTGGGCGCCTCGCAGGATGAATCCGGCGAATTCTTCTCAGCGCGAAGCAGGATGCCCTCCGAAGCCTTGGCGAAGGAGGGCCAAACGGATCTGACACGCCACAGCGCCTGTCGCGATTGTCCCGGTGTCAGGCAGATTGCTTCAACCGACCACGCCAAAACCGATCGCCGGTTCGCTCGGATCTCCCAGTGGCTGTCGCAACTGAGGCCGTCCGGCCGGGGACTGCGGCGATCCGCCGGCCGCGTCTTTCCGTGCCGCCCTTCAACGAGCCATGAGGATCGGTAGGCCCGGGTCCTCGATCATCGACTTGGTCACGCCTCCAAAGATGCGCTCGCGCAGCCTGGAATGACCGTAGGCTCCCATGACAATGAGTTCGGCGCCGGTGTCGACCGCATGCTGGCGAAGGACATCGGCGATCGAATGGTCTGCACTCGGCAGGCGCTCGACCGTAACCTTCACGCCATGGCGGGCGAGATAGGCGGCCAGGTCCGCGCCGGGTTCATCTCCATGGTGCCGTTCGTCCTCGACCGGGTCGATCATGACGACGCGCACCTCATCGGCGCCTGACAGCATGTCGAGCGACTCCCGCACGGCGCGCGTGGCTTCCAGGCCGGCGTCCCACGCGACAAGGACGCGTTTCGGTTTCAACGTCGGGCGCGCGCCCTGGGGGACCAGCAGGATGGGCTTTCCGGACGAGAAAAGTCCGCCTGCAATGACCTTCTCCTTGAGCAGGTGGCTTGCGAGCATTTCCGGCCCGACAATGGCCAGATCGGCGTAACGGGCGCGCCGGCCGATGACTTCATCCGCCCATGACTGCTCTGGGTAGTCGGTGGCGAGGTCAGCCGATACGCGGCTTTCCGACAGCAACTTGGAAACGGCCGAGGTGCGTCTCTTCAGCATTTCCATTTCGGCTTCGCGCTCCGCGAGCCAGGCTGGCGAGACGACCGCTGCATATTCTCCGCCCGAAGGGGGCGCGGCCATGAGCAGGACAAGCACGGAGAGATGCGCGTTGAGTTCTTCGCACAGACCAGTGGCGAGCCTCAGATCATCGTCTGCGTGATCCGGTCCTGTGACCGTGAGCAATGTCTTGAATGCCATGGCGGCGGCTCCTTCTCCGAAAGAGGTTCACTAAGGACGTAGACGTAGCGAGCCGGCCGCAATCCTTCCTTGCGCTGAATCAAACCGATCCCCCTCGCAAGATTGATCCCGGTCAACGTGCGCGCGCGCCGCAAGCATTAGCCTGACACCGATAACAGGAGGCGAAGCAATGAGATTCTGGATTACGGCGGGTTTCGCGGCGCTGACCCTGAGCGCCTCGTCCGCACAGCAGATGAGTAATGGAGAGCAGGAGTATCTGAACTCCTGCGCGGTCTGCCACGGTGTGGACGGCAAGGGCGACGGACCCTTGGCCGACGCGTTGCGGAAGCGTCCCGCGGATCTGACGACGCTGACGAGCCGCAATGGCGGGGAATTTCCATACTGGCGGGTCTACGCGACGATCGACGGCCGCGGCATGATACCGGAGCACGGCGAGCGCGAGATGCCGGTCTGGGGCGACCAGTTCCTGCCGGACGACGTGAAACGCTACGGTCCCTACGGTGGGGAGGCCGTCACCACGGAACGCATCCATAACCTGACCGGTTATGTCCAGACGCTCCAACGCCAGTAAAACCCATGGGTTTCAGCCGGCAGGATCGAACGATGTTGCAAACCAGGGCCGGGAACGCGCGCCATGATCGTTGAGAACCAGGATGCCGTGGTCGAAATGCTGAAGGATCCCGCCGCCTATGGCGAGGCAGGAGCCGTTGAGGCGATCGAAACCCACATCTCTCGGATTTTCCTTGTCGGGCGACGCGCCTTCAAACTGAAGCGGGCGGTGAAGCTGCCCTATGTCGATTTTTCGACACCGGAGCTTCGGCTCAGCGCGTGCGAAAAGGAGGTGGAGCTCAACTCCAGGACGGCGCCCGGCCTTTACCTTCAGGTGCGGCGCATAATGCGGGACGGAGACCGGCTCGCCATGGACGGACCGGGAGAGCTGGTCGATGCCGTCATCGAGATGGTCCGTTTCGATCAGTCGCAACTTCTCGACCGAATGGCGACCGCGGGCGAATTGACACCTGCGCTGATGACGGAAGCCGCGCGCATGATCGCGCAATATCATCGTGGCACGCAGGAAATGCACACCGGCACCGGATCGGCGAACATCGGCGGGGTGCTCGAGATCAATTCGGCCGGATTTGCGACAAGCCACGTGTTCGATCGGGAGGAGACCGAAACGCTCGACGCGGCGTTTCGCGCCGCCCTCGCCCGCCATGCCGGCCTGCTTGACCGGCGCGAGGCTTCAGGCCGTGTCCGCCGCTGCCACGGCGATCTCCACCTGCGCAACATCTGCCTCTTCGACGGCGAGCCTCGCCTGTTCGACTGCATCGAATTCAACGACCGGATCGCCACCGTCGACGTGCTCTACGACCTCGCATTTCTGTTGATGGATCTGTGGCATCGCGGTTTTCCTCAATTCGCCAATCTGGTGATGAACCGATATCTCGACGACGCCGACGACGAAGACGGCTTTATCCTGCTGCCGTTCTTCATGGCGGTGCGGGCGGCGGTGCGCGCGCATGTCACGGCAACGCAGGTCGAGGAAGGCAGCTCCAACGCCACGGAGCTGATCGCCGAAGCGCGATCCTATTTCGAGCTCGCCCGAGCCTTGCTGACCGAAACGCCGCCGCGGCTCATTGCGATCGGCGGACTGAGCGGCTCAGGCAAGACGACGGTCGCCGAGGCGCTCGCCCCCCACATCGGCGCGGCCCCAGGCGCCCGGGTCGTCGAGAGCGATCGCATCCGCAAGGCCATGCACGGGGTGGCCGCGGAGACAAGGCTGCCGGACAAGGCCTACCGGCCTGGCGTGTCGGAACGCGTCTATCGCCAGATCGCGTGGCGCGCGGAGCTGATCCTCGCCGAAGGCGGCTCAGTCGTCGCCGACGCCGTTTTCGACAACCCGGACGATCGCGACAGGATCGAGCGCGCCGCAAGGGAGATAAAGGTTCCGTTTGCGGGATTTTGGCTGTCGGCCAATCCGTCGGTCCTGTGGCGTCGGGTCAGCGAGCGCAAGGGTGGCCCTTCCGATGCCACGATCGACATCCTGTCGCGACGATTTCAGCGATATTGCGATCGGCTTCGATC
>NZ_RZSL01000720.1:0-2623 GCF_003997355.1 Mesorhizobium sp. M1E.F.Ca.ET.041.01.1.1
ACCCTGGCCGTCGGCTGTGATCGTCTCCATGCCGGGATGCCGCTCTTTCATCTCTTCGAGCGTCGCGACGGATAGAAGTTTCGAATTGCCGCCGCGAACGGCAAGCATCGGCACGGCGGCGAGCGCGTCGAATTGCGGCCATAGATCCGGCAGCGGCTTGGGGAAGTCCGCGTCTGCCAGCGTGTCGACCAGGGCCGGGTCGAAATCCGGCACCAGTCCCGCGTCCGTATCGCGGTAGATGGCGGCTACCAAGCGAGCCCAGTCAGCGTCGGACAGCGCCGGGAAGCTCGCGCCATGCGCGCGCCACTGTGCGTCGACCGCCTCGGCGAATGTCTTCGGTTTCGGGTTGCGATCGAGATAGGTGCGGATATGGGCCAAGCCTTGCGCCTCTATCACCGGGCCGATGTCGTTGAGGACGATGGCCCTCAGCGCGGCCGGCTGCAGCGCGCCGAGCACATGGATGATCAGCCCGCCGCGCGAGGTGCCGATGAAGGCGGCATCTTCGATGCCCAGCGCCGCCAGCCCAGCAAGCACGTCGCCGGCCTCGACGCCGACATTGTAGTGGCCGATATCGGGATCATAGTCGGATTGCCCGCGTCCGCGATAATCGAAAGCGACGACCTTGCGCGGCCTCTTCGCCTTGCTTGAAAGGTAAAGCGCCAGCTCATGGAAGTCGCGCGCATTGCGGGTGAGGCCGGGCAGGCAGACGACCGGCCAGCCGGTGTTGGCCTCGCCGTAGATCCGGGCATGGAGTTTCAGGCCGTCGGGTGCGGCGTAGAAGAAGTCGGAAAAGCCGTCGCTCGCCATCGGGATCCTGCTCCTCGTTGAGGTGACCGACAGCTACAGGCGAGGGCTGGGATCGTCAAATGAGAGACTCCTCCTTCTCCCCTTGTGGGAGAAGGTGGATCGGCGCGCAGCGCCGAGACGGATGAGGGGTGTTGGAAGGAATGCGACGACGGCGATCTGCCGTCGGGTATCCTGGCTGGAAAAGGGCATCGCCAAGCTGGAACACTCTCATCCGACCGAGCTTCGCTCGGCCACCTTCTCTCACAAGGGGAGAAGGAAAAGGCCCTCAACCCCGCCCGTTCACCAGATCTCCGACAATATCGTACTTGCCTGAAATACGCATCTTGTAGACCTCGTAATTCTCCATCACGCGCTGCACGTAACTTCTTGTTTCCGTGTAGGGAATCCGCTCGATCCAGTCGACGATGGCGTCCACGTCCTTGCCGCGCGGGTCGCCGTATTTCGCCACCCATTGGGCGGCGCGGTTGGGGCCGGCATTGTAACCGGCGAAGGTCAGCACATAGGAGCCGTTGAAGCGGTCGAGCTGCTCGCCGAGGAAGGCCGAACCCAGCGTCGCGTTATAGCCCGCATCGCTCGTCAGCCGCGCCTGCGAGAAGATCATTCCGGCCTTTTTCGCCAACTGCCTGGCGGTGCCGGGCATCAATTGCAAAAGGCCGCGCGCGCCGGCGCTGGAAATCGCCCCGACATTGAACTCGCTCTCCTGGCGGGCGATGGCATAGGCCAGCGCCTTGCCGGAGCCGGAGATGTTGGCCGAATCGGGAATGACGCCCAGCGGATGCGACAGCGCGCCGACATCGATGCCGCGCTGGGCGGCGATCTTGCCGACCTTCAGAGCCATGAAATGGTTGCCCTGCTTTTCGGCGAGCACCGCAAGCAGCGCGAGCTCGCCCGGGCTGGTCAGTTGTCCCGCAAGGTCGCGGTAGAGCGTTTCGGCATAGCGGTCATAGCCCGCCTCCTGCAGCCGCCTGATCGCGTTCACCGCCTCTCTGGCTTCGAAACTCTGGCGGTCGGCGGCACTCGGCTTCGGATAGGCGATGTTGAGGGTCCTGAGGCCCACGCGTTCGCCGGCGAGCTGGCCATAGAAGGTCGTGCCATAGGCTGCCGCGCGGGTGAAGTAGTCCTTCGCGCTGCCTGGACCGCCGACCTCCGCGGCGCGGCCGAGCCAGTAATAGGCGCGCGACAACGACACCGGGCCCTGGGCGAGGTCGGCGATGCGCGAAAAATGCGCGGCAGCGCCCGCCGGATCGTTGAGACCGCGCAATGCGTACCAGCCGGCATGGAACTCGGCTTCGGCGGCGCTGCCCGGGCTCTCGGCCGCATGCATGGAAACAATTCTATAGGCGGTCTTCATGTCGCCCTGGTCGACCAGTTCGCGCGACAGAACGCGGCGTTCCACCCACCAGGCTTCGGGATCGACCAGCGAATCGCGGTCGGTCGGCGCTTTCATCACGATCGCCGCGGCATCGCCGAATTTCTGCTGCTTGCGCAGATATTCGGCCTCGGCGAAGAAATAGCCGGCAGAACGCTGCGCCGCGGGCACGGCCTTCAGCAGCTTCGCCGCGTTCTTGTCGCCTTTGTCGGCCGCGGCCCAGGCATCCGCCAGTTGCTGCGCGCCCGCAAGGCCGGCGATCCGCAGCGCCGAGGACGGCCGGTCGGCGTAGAACATGCGCTCCATGCGAAAGCGATGGTCGGCTGCTGGGATCAGCGCGCCGAACTCCTTGATGATGGCCGTCTCGTCCTTCTCTTCCAGCTTCTCGCTGCGCCAGAACGGCACCAGCACCGCCCGCGCAGCCGGCTGGTTACCGAGCGCCACCTG
>NZ_RZSL01000721.1:0-2616 GCF_003997355.1 Mesorhizobium sp. M1E.F.Ca.ET.041.01.1.1
CTTCCGGTTGCGGGCACGACGGCGCTGAGGACGTTGCGCCATGGCGGCGGCCTGGCCGGCCAGCGGGTTCTGATCACCGGCGCAAGCGGCGCGGTCGGTCGTTTCCAGATCCAGATCGCCCGCGAGCAGGGCGCGCACGTGACCACGGTCGCCGCCTCCCGGCACGACGAGGATCTGCGTCGGCTGGGAGCCGGGCAGGTTGTCGAACAGATCGAGCTGGCCGAGGGGCCGTTTTCGCTGATCACCGAGTCGGTCGGCGGCGAAAGCCTCGCGCACGCGATAGAACGCGTCGCGCCTGGCGGGGTGATCGTCATGTTCGGTTCGAGCAGCGGCGAACTCACGCCCGTCGGGTTCCGTCAGTTCGTTCCGGGTCACGAGGGAGCGAGGCTGCAGACTTTCGCCTACTACACTTCCGGCTCCGGCATTGGCGCCGACATCGCCTGGCTGCTTGGCTTAGTCGCGGCTGGCCGGCTGGAAACCCGCGTGGCCTTGACGGTGCCGTGGACGGAAATCGCCCAGGCCCTGGACTCGCTCAGACAGCGCAGCATCAGCGGCAAGGCTGTTCTCACCATAAGTGGATGAGCAGCCCTTAGCTTGAAGTCAGCCGCTCAAACGTGCTGGCCACCGTTGATATGGATTTCGGAGCCGGTCACGTAGGACGCCTGCGCGGTGCACAGGAAGAAGATGATGTCGGCCACTTCCGACGTGGCGCCGAGCCGTCTCAGAGGAATCGTCTCGACGATCTTGTCGGTGCCCGGCGACAGGATCGCCGTGTCGATCTCGCCCGGCGCGATCGCGTTGACGCGGATGCCGTGCGGGCCGAAGTCGTGCGCCATCTCGCGCGTCAGCGAGCCGAGCGCCGCTTTCGATGTCGCGTAGGCCGTGCCGGCGAACGGGTGCACCCGGGTGCCGGCGATCGAGGTGACGTTGACGATCGATCCCTTGGCCGCGGCGAGTTCCTTGAACAGCCCCCTCGCCAGCATGATCGGCGCGAAGAAGTTGACCTGGAACACGTCGCGCCAGACATGCATCGGCGTGTCGATCGAATTCATCCGGCTGCCGTCCTTCAGCTTCGGCGAGATGCCGGCATTGTTGACCAGCGCGTGCAGTTGCCCGCCATGCGCCTCCAGCCGGTGCCGGATTTCCGAGACGGCGATGCCAACATCCTCCTGGTCGGCGAGATCGACCTTGATGTGGTCCTCAGGCCCGGCTGGCCAAGGACAATCCTCGGCGAAAGCCTGGCGCGAGCAGGTGATGACGCGCCAGCCCTCGCGCGAAAAACGCTTCACCGTCGCATGGCCGATGCCACGGCTGGCGCCGGTGAGCACGATGGTTTTTCTAGGGTCGGTCTCGGCCATGGCTTGATCTCCGGCCGGACATGTAGCCGAACGCGCTCGCCATTGCGAGAGGCGAGTTTGCCGCTCAACCGCCGCCGAGGATGTCGAGGATCGACGTCTGCCGCCGTTTCTTCGGGCCGCCGACGTCGCCGGGCGGCACCGGATGCCCGACCGACGCGGTGGTGCCGCCGTCGCTGGGCATGTCGAAACCGTCGGCGTCGACGGTTTGAGCGGGACGCGCCTGGCGTGCCGGCGCCTGGGCGACAGGCTGCGATTGGCCGACCGGCGCCTGCGGCACCGGCGCCGGCTGCGAAGCATCCGCCGACGGAATCTCGTCCGGCACGACCGTATCGGACGGCGTCGACTTCCATGTTCCGGGCAGCGGCCTGACCGGAACGCCTTCATGCGCGGCGACCATGAATTCGTGCCAGGCCTGCGCCGGCAGCGCGCCGCCGGTCACCTTCTTCATCGCGCTGCCGTCGTCATTGCCGAACCACACGCCGGTGGTGAGGTTGGCGGTGTAGCCGACGAACCAGGCGTCGCGCGAATTCTGGCTGGTGCCGGTCTTGCCGGCCGAGGGCCAGTTGAAGGCGGCCTTCTTGGCGGTGCCGATCTCGACGGTTCCCGTCATCATCGAGTTCATCATGCCGACGATATCGGCCTTGATCACGCGCGCCGCGCTGCCGCCATTGTTCTCGTAAAGCACCTTGCCGCTGGCTGTGGTGACGCGGCGGATGAAGTGGATATCCGGCTTGTAGCCGCCATTGGCGAAAGGCACATAGGCCGCGGTCAGTTCCAGCGGCGTCACTTCCGAGGTGCCGAGCGCGATCGAGGTGTTCGACTGCAGGTCGGACTGGATGCCCATGCGATGCGCCGCCTCGACCACCGCGTCGGGCCCGACTTCCATGGTGAGCTGCGCCGCCACCGAGTTCAGCGACTTGGCCAGCGCCGTCGCCAGCGTCACCTTGCCATAGTACTTGCCGCCATAGTTATCCGGCGTCCATTTGCCGATCTTGATCGGAGCGTCGTTGCGCACGCTGTCCGGCGTGCGGCCGGCTTCGAGCGCCGCCATATAGACGAAGGGCTTGAAGGCCGATCCCGGCTGCCGCCGCGCCTCCGAGGCGCGGTCGAACTGGCTGGTCGAATAGTCGTAGCCGCCGACCATGGCGCGCACGGCGCCGGAATCGTCGATCGACACCAGCGCGCCCTGCGTGACGTTGAGCTTCTTGCCGCTTTCGTCGATCAGCCGGCGGATCGACTGCTCGGCAAGCTTCTGCCT
>NZ_RZSL01000722.1:0-2614 GCF_003997355.1 Mesorhizobium sp. M1E.F.Ca.ET.041.01.1.1
TCGCCATCAAGCGCGGCGGGCTGCGTATCACCAATGCCGCCGCGCTGAACCAGATCGCCGAATCGCAGGACGACGACTGAGCGAGCCGGCCCCCGAATCAGAGCCGCGAAATCAGGTATCGCAGCGCGGACCGGCTCGGCATGAAGAAGTAGCCGCCGCCCTTCGTGGTGACGAATTGCGGCACGTCCTTGAGCATAGTGACCTTTTCCCATGACGGGATCGAGAACCGGCCGCCACCGTCACGCGCGCCGATCGTCGGATCCTTTTCCGCGACCAGGCCCTGGAACGAGCTCGAGGAAACCCAGGTCTGCTGGATGAACTCGTACTGACGCTCGATGTCGGCGTTGAGGCACATGAAGAGCAACCCCTTCTCGACCTTCCCGCTCCGGTCCTGCTTTTCATAGGTGCGGCCGACGCGCAGGATGCGGTGGCGCTTGCCGATCCTGATCTGCGTCTCGCGGTCCTCGCCAAGCGAATCGCGCGGATTGGAGCGGCGTATGTGCGAGCCGAGCGGGCAACGATGCCCTTGCGGGTCTTCCACGCCAAGTGCGAAATCATTGTCGGCGCCGCGGCCCGGGCGGCCATCGGGGTTGCGCACCAGCGAACTGCCGTCCTGCCAGCGCCCCAGCATCTTGGCCGCCACCCAGCGTGGCGTGACGGCATCGTCGCCAGTCTCGCGCGCAGCCTGCGCGGCGGCATGCTTGCAGTAGTCGTTGAACAACTCGACATGCTGCTCGAACTGGCGCACGACGAGGAAGGAACCGTTGCGGCCGAAGTCGCGTGGCGGCGGAGGCTGGCCGGGAATCTGCCGGTTCCGCCGCACCTGCGACAGGATGCCTATCCGATCCTGCGCCGCTTGGACGGAGGGCGAGGCCGGATAAAACCCGTGCTCGTCGCGATAGCCGAACAGGAATTCGCCGGGCGCGACCAGATGCATCGGTGCGGCCCCCTTGTTGGCGCGCGACGTGCCCCTGACGATCGGTTGCGAGACACCGTCGGCGAAGCCGAAATGCTCATAGGCGCGCTGGCGCTCGGGCTTGCCGTTGTGGCCGATATGCTGGGATTTCACGCCCTCCTTCTTGGGCTCGCGGTTCACGACAAGCGGTAACTCGGCGACGATCTTCATCCCGGCGCCTGTCGTCTTTCGCTTCGCGGCGGTGACCTCGGCCTTGAGCGCGGCCGGCTCCCTGGCGTAGCAGATGACAACCGCGTCGACCGGCGACTTGGCCGAGCCCCACTGCCATTTGTCGGGCGCGTCCGGGCCTCTGTCGTCGAGGATGCGGCTGCGCTCGGGATTTCCCATACCGTGACGAAAAGCGACCGGAAACGTGTCCAACGGATCGTCGTCGACGCCGCCCTCCAGCCCGAGCCGGCGAAGGCCGTCGGGACCGAAGGCGACTGTCATGGCCCGTCCGGCGGGCACGCCGTCGCCGAAGCTGGTTTTGTCGATGACGAAGTCCAGCCATGCCTTGCGTTGCATTGCCGGCAGATCCTCGGGCACCCGGATTGCCAGCATATGCCCGTAACCGAGCGCGCCGAAAGGACCGAAGAAGATCGATTGGATCTCGCCGGCTTCCAGCTCTTCGAGAGGCGAAGGGGCCGGCTCGCGGCCGACGGTTTCCGCCGGCCTCGCCTGCGGCCGCTGCAACGAGCCGAACAGGCTCACCCAGTCGCGCGCCTCGTTGCCGGTGGCCGAAGCCATGCCGCGCCTTATCCTGGAGTTGATGCGGATGCGGGTGGCGTTGAGATGCGGATAGGCGGAATACCAGAAGAGCGTCGGCACCTGCTGGCGCCGCGCCCAGCGCTTGAAGCGGTCGCCGTCGCGCGCGCCGTCGAGGAAGAGCCAGCGCGTGCGCGGATAACCTTCCGTGTTGCTCCACACCCCGGTCAGGCCTTCGGATGCCTTGGCTATGAAGTCCTCCAGATAGCTTTCCCAGCTGCCGCCATAGTTGGAGAAGAACATGAGCTTGCCGGTACCCGGCAGCAGCACCCAACGCGCGAAGTGGATGGTGTTGATGGTGGCAAGGAAGCCCGGCTTGAACACCTTCTGCGCCGATATCGAGATCAGGTAGAAGGTGAGCCTCAGCGCCAGCCGCCGCAAGATGCCCGCCTTCATCGTCGAGATCGCGGTGAGATGGTTCTGCGCGCAATGGTCCTCATTGGCGAGGATCCTGTCCAGGGCGCCTATGTCGACCGGCGTGTTCTGCGGCCGGTCCTTGTCCTCGAGGCGCCGCAAGCCGAGGAAGCACAAGCCGACGAACAGCAGGGCTATCGCCAGCAGCCCCAGAACGGCCAGCAGAAGCGCAGTGCCGGCAATCGCGATGTTGGTGAAAGTGATGCCATGGGGATTTCCGAACACAAGCACATAGGTCATGCGCCAGCAGGCAAGTACGACGATCGCGACGGTGGCGAGCACCGCCGGCGCGAGCAGCGTCGTCGTCAAGGCCCGCCACCAGCGGCCCGGCGGCCGCTCCAGCAGGCTTTCGGCCGGCTCGAAGGCCCAGCCGAATTGTCCCAGCCCCTGGGCATGCCGGCGCGCCTCGGTAAGGACCGCAAGGGCGTTGCCGGTACCGGCGCGCGGCTTTTCGACGATCTCGCGCACACTGTCGGCAAG
>NZ_RZSL01000723.1:0-2614 GCF_003997355.1 Mesorhizobium sp. M1E.F.Ca.ET.041.01.1.1
CGTCCATGTCACCCACGACCAGGAAGAAGCGATGGCGCTGGCCGACCATTGCGTGGTGATGAATGACGGCCGCATCGAGGACGAAGGCCCGCCCGAACGGGTCTACGCGCGGCCGAAGACGCGCTTCTCCGCCACCTTCATGGGCGAGAGCACCATCCTTGCCGGAACCGTGACCGAGGCGAAGAACGGGATCGTCACGGCCTCGACCTCGGCTGGGCCGATCTCGCTGCCCGGCGCGTCACCTGCCGGCGCCGGCGTTGCTCTTGCCATCCGGCCCGAGCACCTCGTCCTCGGCGACGCAAAAGGCGAGGTCGCGCTGGGCACGGCCAAGGTCAGCGACGTCGTCTTCCAGGGCAGCTTCAAACGCGTGCTGGCCGCCTCGACGCGGGATCCTGCATTGCAATTCATCGCCAAGGCTCCGGCATCGGCCACCGTCCGGGCAGGCGACATGATCGCGGTTTCGTGCAACGCTCAGGACATCATCCTGCTGGCGGACTGAGCAAATGAGCATGCTTCCGGTCATCGAGGCTCCGGACTGGTACGAGACCATCCGCATGGGCGACGACATCACGCTCATCCATGAGCCGTGGATCAAACCATTCTTTCGCTGCAACATGTGGCATGTGCGCGGCCGCGACCGTGACCTTTTGTTCGATACCGGCCTCGGCCATTTCAGCCTGAGGCGGCACGTGCCCCTGGTCACGGAACGCAAGCTCGTCTGCGTCGCCAGCCACACGCATTTCGACCACATCGGCTGCCATCACGAATTTTCGGATCGCTGCGTGCATTCCGCCGAAGCGGCAATCCTTGCCGACCCGCGCAACGAATGGACGGTGGCCGATCGCTACGCCAACGAAGAGATGTTCGATGGTGCGCCGGAAGGCTGGGATACGGCGCGCTACCATATCCTGCCCGCCCCAGCCGGCCGGCTACTCGAGCATGGCGACGCCGTCGATCTCGGCGACCGCGCCTTCGAGGTCATCCACACGCCTGGACATTCGCCCGGCGGTATCGCGCTCTACGAGAAGAAGACCGGCATCCTCTTGTCCGGCGACATCGTCTATGACGGGCCGCTGATCGACGACGTCTATCACTCCGATATCGAGGACTATGTCGCGACGCTGCTCGCCATGCGCGACCTCGATGTCTCGGTCGTCCATGGCGGCCATTTTCCGAGCTTCGGCAAGGTGCGCTATCGGCAACTTATCGACGAGTATCTGGCGCACAAGCGCAAGGCCGGCTGCCACCTGAAGCAGAGCAGGTGAACGTTCAGACCCGATTTTGTGATGCTGGGTTAAAGCGCCCTTTGCGGGCAGGGCGTCCCGGCGGCATCGCCGCAGCGGGAGGCCGCAGGCTGCGGCCGCAGGCTCATCTCTTCCGATTGGCGCACCAGTTCGGCGAACATGAGCGCGAAACTTCCCATCATCAGGAAGACTATGATCAGGCGCGTTACCGGCAATAGACAGGGTCTCTCGACTGGCCAGCCCCCGCCAACCCATCCACTGCCGGCTAACATGGCTGATCCGGCTTTACGAGTGTTTAAGCTCGGTCTTAACCATCTCAGCCATCACATTCATTGCACGCCTGTCACGAAGCGCGAGGGCCGTCCTTCCGTTCGCACGGCATGGCATGCCGCCCTTTGCAGATGCGGGCGGCGCATGCTACGCCGTCGCCCGCGGCCAGCAGGCGGCCGCGGTCGCCGTTCGGGATCCATGAGCAAAGAAACCAGCCGTTTCGCCTTCGTCTCTTCGGACACTGGTGACGCCCGCGCGGCGCTGCAGAGCCTGTCTGCGCGCTATGGGCAGATACCCGTCGCCGAGGCCGATATCATTGTCGCGCTCGGCGGCGACGGCTTCCTGCTGCAGACGCTGCGCGACACGATGAGCAGCGGCAAGAAGGTCTACGGCATGAACCGTGGCACCATCGGCTTCCTGATGAACGAATATCGCGCGGGCGGCCTCGAGGAGCGCATTTCGCGCGCGGTGCCCGAAACGATCCGCCCGCTGGAAATGGTTGCGGTCACGCGTGATGGAGAACCCGTTTCGGCTTTGGCGATCAACGAAGTTGCGCTTTGGCGCCAGTCCTATCAGACGGCAAAGATCCGCATCACCGTGGACGAGCAGGTGCGGCTGGAGGAGTTGAACTGCGACGGCGTGATGATTGCCACGCCGGCAGGCTCCACCGCCTACAACCTGTCGGCGCACGGACCGATCCTGCCGCTCGACGCGCCGCTTCTGGCACTGACACCGGTCAGCCCGTTCCGGCCGCGGCGCTGGCGCGGCGCACTGCTTTCCAACAAGGCGACCGTGCGCTTCGACATCTTGGAATCGGAAAAGCGCCCGGTAAACGCCGCCGCCGACCACACCGAGGTCAAGGCGATTGCCTCGGTCACGGTCCGGGAATCGCCGACCGCCACGGCGACGTTGCTGTTCGATCCCAATCATTCGTGGAACGAGCGTATTCTTGCCGAGCAGTTCCGCTATTGAGCCGGCGCAAGGACAAGACCTCGTTTAAGCATCGCGATTAAGGTTACGTCTTCACAATCGCCGGAATCCCGGCCGTTTCTGTTGACAAATCGCGGACTTGCGCCTAACTGCAAGCCCGATCTTGCAGG
>NZ_RZSL01000724.1:0-2608 GCF_003997355.1 Mesorhizobium sp. M1E.F.Ca.ET.041.01.1.1
TCCGAAGTCCGGTCAAATCCTGGGTGCAAGCACGGCGGCATTTACGGTCTGCTTCGCGGTCTGGACCATCTTCTCCATTATAGGCATTCGCATCCGCCAGGAACTCGGCCTCAACGAGACGCAGTTCGGCCTGCTTGTCGGCACGCCGATCCTGACGGGTTCGCTGCTCAGGGTCGCGCTTGGCATCTGGACCGACCGCTACGGGGGCCGGATCGTCTTCACGGTGAATATGCTCGCGGCCGCGGTCGCGACTTTCCTTCTGTCCTATGCTCACACCTATCCGCAGATGCTGGTCGCGGCCCTCGGCGTCGGCATCGCCGGCGGCTCCTTCTCGGTCGGTGTCGCCTATGTGTCGCGCTGGTTCCCGCCGCAAAGACAAGGTACGGCGCTCGGTATCTTCGGTGCAGGCAATGTCGGTGCCGCGGTCACCAAATTCCTCGCCCCCTTCGTGCTCGTCGCCTTCGGATGGCAGGCCGTGGCTGAGGTCTGGGCAGCGGCCCTCGTCGTCATGGCCGTCATCTTCTGGTTTACGACGGATGACGACCCGGTCATCGTCGAACGCCGGCGATCCGGCATCAAGCCGAAAAGCGCGTGGCTCGAACTCGAGCCACTGAAGAACGTGCAGATCTGGCGTTTCGCGCTCTACTATTTCTTCGTGTTCGGCGCCTTTGTCGCGCTCGCGCTCTGGCTGCCGCAATATCTCATCAACGTCTACGGCCTCGACATCAAGACGGCCGGCATGATCGCCGCCTTCTTCTCGGTGCCGGCGAGCCTGTTTCGTGCTTATGGCGGACACCTTTCGGACAGCTTCGGCGCCCGCCGCGTGCTCTACTGGACTTTCCTGGTTTCGGTGGTGACGACCTTCATCCTGTCCTATCCACCGACCGACTACGTCGTCCACGGCATCAACGGCGCGACCTCCTTCCATATCGAGATGGGCCTTTTCGGCTTCATCGTCACGATCTTCGTGCTCGGCTTCTTCATGGCCCTCGGCAAGGCCGCCGTCTACAAGCACATCCCGGTCTACTATCCCGACCATGTCGGTTCCGTCGGCGGGCTGGTCGGCATGATCGGCGGCCTCGGCGGTTTCGTGCTGCCGATCCTGTTCGGCCTGCTGCTTGACCTGACCGGCCTCTGGACAAGCTGCTTCATGGCGCTCTTCCTGCTGGTCTCCGGCGCGCTGCTCTGGATGCACATGGCCATCCGCCAGATGGAACGCGGAACGGTTGGCGAGGCTCTCGCCAGGCTCCCGCCTTTCCCCGAAATGCAGCAAATGCCTGAGCCTGTGGCAAAGACGAGAACGGGCGGGCCTCTCACTGACTGGCGACCGGAGGACAAAACCTTCTGGGCTGAAACCGGTCGCCGCATCGCGAAGCGCAACCTGTGGCTTTCGATCCCGGCACTGCTGCTTTCCTTCGCCATCTGGCAGGTGTGGTCGGTTGTCGTCGCCAAGCTCCCGCTCGTGGGCTTCACCTTCACCACCGACCAGCTCTTCTGGCTCGCCGCTCTGCCCGGAATCTCCGGGGCGACGCTGCGTATCTTCTATTCCTTCATGGTGCCGATCTTCGGCGGCAGGCTCTGGACGACGCTTACGACCTGGTCGCTGATCATCCCGGCTGTCGGCATCGGCTATGCGGTGCAGAACCCAGACACGCCCTATGTCGTGCTGCTGATCCTGGCGCTGCTCTGCGGCTTTGGTGGCGGCAATTTCGCCTCGTCGATGGCCAACATCTCTTTCTTCTTCCCGAAGGCGGAGAAGGGAAATGCGCTTGCGCTCAATGCCGGCCTCGGCAATCTCGGTGTCAGCGTCGTCCAGTTCGTCGTGCCGCTGGCGATCACCACCGGGATATTCGGCTGGCTCGGCGGCGATCCGGCCATGGTCAAGGGGGCGGCCGGCGATGCGCCGCTCTGGCTGCAGAATGCCGGCTTCGTTTTTGTGCCTTTTATCGCGCTCTCGGCGTTTGCCGCCTGGTTCGGCATGAACGACATCGCTTCGGCCAAGGCATCCTTCAGTGAGCAGGCCGTTATCTTCCAGCGTCGTCACAACTGGATCATGTGCTGGCTTTACACAGGCACGTTCGGATCCTTCATCGGCTATTCGGCCGGCTTTCCGCTGCTCACGAAGATGCTGTTTCCGGATGTCAATGCGCTCCAGTACGCCTTCCTCGGCCCGCTCGTCGGCGCCCTCTCGCGCTCGGGCTCCGGCTGGCTTGCGGATAAATATGGCGGCGCGCGCGTCACCTTCTGGGCTTTCGTGCTGATGATCGTCGGGGTTGCCGGCGTCCTGTGGTTCATCGGCATCAAGGATCAGCCGGGCGCATTCATGGGCTTCTTCACGGCATTCCTGCTCTTGTTCTTCGCCACTGGTGTCGGCAACGCCTCCACCTTCCAGATGATCCCGGTGATCATGGCCAAGGAGATGGCTCGCCTGATGCCTGCCGCGGATGTCGAAGCGCGTCGGCAGCAGGCGGAGAAGGAGTCCGCCGCCATCACCGGCTTCACCTCGGCGATCGCGGCCTTCGGCGCGTTCTTCATCCCGAAGAGCTATGGCAGCTCGATCGCCCTTACGGGCACGCCGAACGCCGCGTTGTGGGCCTTCCTTCTGTTC
>NZ_RZSL01000725.1:0-2601 GCF_003997355.1 Mesorhizobium sp. M1E.F.Ca.ET.041.01.1.1
GTGCTGTAACGGGGCTGCCGCATACAACGAGAAAATGATGGCTGTACCCATCACTCCTGAGCAGATCGCCGACGAGTGCATCTCGGCAGTGAATGCTGGCGCAGCAATTTGCCATATCCATGTCCGAGACCCGAGGACGGGCGCGCCGAGCATGTCACTTGTGGCCTGCAGGGAAGAAGTGGAGCGTATAAGGGCCTCCGCGACTGATGTGATTAACGTCACCACCGGAGCTGGCGCACGGTATATTCCAGACCAAGAGGAGCCACTTCGGCCAGCGGCGGGTAGTACCCTCTCAACACCCGAAGTCCGCGCGCGTCACGTCGTCGCCCTTCAGCCCGAGATTTCCAGCCTTGACATTGACACCATGAATTTCGGGACACACGCAGTCATCAACACGCCAGATCATACGGCGTCTCTAGCCCACACGGCACAGCAGGTCGGAACCACTTGCGAGATCGAAGTGTTCGATGTTGGCCACGCCGCGCGGAAAACGCTCGAGGACAGGCTGATTAAGAGGCCGCCCTTTTTTCCGATCTGCTTGGGAGTGTCTGGAGGTGTGCCGGTAGCTCCGGAAGTCTTGCTTCCTATGCGGCATCACTTGCCTCGAGATGCAAATTGGGGCGCATTGGTATTTCCAGAGCCGAATTTCCCATGGTCGCCCATTGCTAGGTGGTTATGTTCGGGTTGGTCTCGAAGACAATCTCTAGAGCGAGCGGTGGCGATCGTGCAGATTCTTGGCGGGGAGACTGCATCTCCCGCCGAGGCTCGTCAGATACCAGGCCCTAAGAGCCAATCTATTTTGAAGGGACAAAAGAATGTGGTTAGCATGTGACACCGGGGGAACATTCACCGACCTCGTGGTCGATTCAAACGGCGTTTGGCGTTCGTTCAAATCTCCGACAGTCGCCGCAGATCCCGTGAGAGGTGTGCTGAATGTACTGGAAGTGGCGGCGAAAAGGTCAGAACGGTCGCTTAGGCATTTTCTTTCCGAGGCGGAAGTGTTGGTTCACGCCACTACCCACGCGATCAATGCCGTGCTCACGGGCAACGTAGCAAAAACGGCATTACTCGTCACAGAAGGCCACCGAGACATTTTGACTCTGCGGGAAGGCGGCCGACCAGATCCGTTCGATCATCGTATCCGGTACCCTAAATCGTTTATATCCCGCGACTTGGTCTTTCCTATTCAGGAACGTATTGATTCTGATGGGTCGATCTTCAAAGCTATAGATGAAGATCAGGTTATAGTAGCGCTTCAGCGCCTCAAACAAGAGAAGATTGAAGCCCTGGCCGTTTGCTTGCTTTGGTCGGTCGCGAATGCCCAACACGAGCTTCGCGTCGCGGAGCTTATTCGCCACCATTTGCCAGGCATTCCATTTACGCTCTCCCACCAGATTAATCCGACGCCACGCGAATTCCGTCGGGCCGTCTCCACTGCGATCGATGCTTCCTTGAAGCCGATGATGTCCAGCTACTTCGGTGGGTTGGTTTCAAGGCTCGCCGACGCGGGGTTCACGGGAAAGGTCCTTGTCGTCACCTCGCAGGGGGGAGTCATGGACGCGGCAGATGTAGCTCAAGCCCCGATCAACCTAATCAATTCCGGGCCATCGATGGCACCGGTTGCCGCCCAAGCGTACGTCGGCATGGATGACGACGAAACGGATATCATCGTAGCAGATACCGGCGGGACGACATTCGATGTCAGTGTGGTTCGCAATGGACGCATCCCATTGACCCGCGAATTGTGGATTGGCCAGCCAATTCTGGGCCTTCCCACCGGATACCCCTCCATAGACGTTAGGAGCGTTGGGACAGGAGGCGGCAGCGTAGCGAGCATCGACGCTGGGGGAATGCTTCACGTGGGCCCTCAAAGCGCTGGCGCGCACCCCGGCCCGGCTTGCTACGGGTACGGCGGTCTTGAACCCACGGTAACCGACGCCGCCCTCGTGCTGGGTTACATTGACCGAAATTTTTTCCTCGGCGGTGGGATGCGACTTGACCGGCAAGCGGCAGAACGAGCCATAACACGCATCAGCGGAGATGCCACTCGAATAGGGTCAACGGCCGCAGCCATCATCGCCTTGGCCACCGAAAACATGACCCAAGCAATCTTCGACATAACTGTGAAGCAGGGTGTCGACCCCTCTAAAGCGGTAATGGTCGGCGGCGGCGGTGCAGCCGGCCTCAACGCGGTGTTTATTGCGCGTCGCCTTAAATGCTCTCGCCTAATTATACCTGAGACGGGGGCCACCTTGAGCGCTGCGGGGGCGCAAATTTCAGAACTGAAGGCCGACTATCGAGCGAGTGCATTCATGAGCGCCGAGCGCTTCGACACTGTGAATGCAGATAGAATCCTCGCTTCCCTTGATTCCCAATGCCAGGAGTTCGCGGTGCGGTCGGGCGCTTCTCCAGAAAAGACGCGGTTAGTGTTCACGGTGGAAGCACGTTACCAGGAGCAGGCCTGGGAAATCGAGGTGGGATTGAGGGAATCACGGTTTTCTAGCGAAGGGGCCGT
The DNA here is from genome assembly GCF_003997355.1 of Mesorhizobium sp. M1E.F.Ca.ET.041.01.1.1. NCBI lineage: Bacteria > Pseudomonadati > Pseudomonadota > Alphaproteobacteria > Hyphomicrobiales > Phyllobacteriaceae > Mesorhizobium > Mesorhizobium sp. M1E.F.Ca.ET.041.01.1.1. The sequence goes on from NZ_RZSL01000725.1 coordinate 2,516, forward strand.
TTTGCGATTTTTGCAGGCGTTCCACGATGAACACAAGCGTTTATACGGTTTCGCTGACCCGGATAGCGCTGTAGAAATAGTTGGGT
>NZ_RZSL01000726.1:0-2595 GCF_003997355.1 Mesorhizobium sp. M1E.F.Ca.ET.041.01.1.1
CTGCATCGTTGGCGGCGCGTGGCACGCCAGCCAGGCCGACCACGGTGTTCGCCACCACCGGCAACAGCGAATAGAGAAACAGCGCGACGAAGGCCGGCGCGGTGCCGATGCCCCTGATGCCGATAGCCGCCGCGCCCGGCACATGCGCGGCGACCCAGCCGAGCGGTGCGATCAGCAGGCCGAACAGCGCGATCGACGGAATGGTCTGGATGATGTTGAGGACATTCAGCACCCCTGCCCGCAGCGGCTCGACGCGGTGGCAGAGGATGCCAAGCGGAATTCCAGCGACCACCGCAACTGCCAGCGAGCCGAGCGCCAGCATGATGTGCTTGGAGCCTTCCGCCCAGAAACTGTCGGCGCGGCTGGCATATTCCTTGAGGATGGAAAGACTGTCCCAGCTTCCCGAGGCAAGCAGCGCGCCGATGGCGAGCGCGGCGACGGCAAGAACGCCGACGCGCGCCCATGGCGAGAGGTCAAGCCTGGTCAGAACATCGGCCAGAAGCAACGTGAAGGCAAAGATCAGCAGCCAGAATCCCGAGGCCGGCGCAACGCGGGCGAATGTGTTGCCGGCGGGCGTCAGGAAGGTGCCGGCAATGCCGATCAGGATGGCGAGAGCGACAAGTGCAAAGACGCTGGCGGCCAGCCTGAGGATGAGCGGTGTTCGCAGGAGCGCGACGATGCCGCCGGCAATCAATATCGCCAGCAGCAGGGCGCCTAGCGCCGCAGGCAGCGCCTCGAGGATCGGGCGCGCCTGTCCGGGCACGATGCGGTTGGCGCGGAAGGTGGCGAAGGGTGCCGCAAAGGCGGCATAGGCATCGATGGCGGCAATAACCACGCCGAGCTTGTCGAAGCGGAGGGTCATCGAGACCTCTCCGGAGCAGCGACAGAGAGCCTCGCGGACGTGGTAAATCCCGCAACCTTGGAGATTGGCGAAACCCTGCGCGACATCCGATCTCCCCCCTTGCGGGGGAGATGGCCGGCAGGCCAGAGGGGGGTGGGAAGGATCGCTACCTTCCGGGCAAGGGCTTGCGAGAAGCGAAGATTGTTGGATGGCGAAGCTACAATCGGCTGAGAAGTCGGCGGGACAGCACCCCCCTCTGTCCTACCGGACATCTCCCCCGCAAGGGGGGAGATTGGCAGCTCCGCCGACCGCACCTCTCCAACTCGCACGCGTGTCGCGATCCCCGCCTGATTACTTCAAGAACCCGTTCTTCTTCAAAAAGTCTTCCGCCACCCCCTTCGCGGGTTCACCACCCAGCTGGACACGGCCGTTGAGCTGCTGCAGCGTGGCAAGGTCGAGCTTGGCGAAGACCGGCTTCAGCAGCGTCTCGATCTCCGGATGCTCCTTGAGCACCTGCTCACGGATGATCGGCGCGGGCTGGTAGACGGGCTGCACGGCCTTGTCATCCTCGAGCACGACAAGGCCGGAGGGCTGGATGCCGCCATCGGTGCCGTAGACCATGGCGGCGTTTGCGCCGTTGGTCTGATTGGCGGCGGCGGCGATGGTCGCCGCCGTGTCGCCGCCGGAAAGCGTGATCAACTGGTCCGGCTTAAGCTTGAAGCCGTAAGTGGTCTGGAAGGCCGGCAGGGCCGCAGCCGAATTGACGAACTCGGCCGAGGCGGCCAGCACCACCTTGCCGCCGCCGGAGACGTATTTGCCGAAGTCCGACAGCGTAGCCAGCTTGTTCTCGTCGACCACTTCCTTGCGCAGCGCGATCGCCCAGGTGTTGTTGGCGGGCGACGGCGACAGCCAGACGATCTTGTTGGCGTCATAGTCGAGCTTCTTGGCGGTTTCGTAGGCCTTGGCGGCGTCCTTCCACACCGGGTCGTCCGCCTTCTGGAAGAAGAAGGCGGCATTGCCGGTATACTCGGGATAGATGTCGATCTCGCCGGCGGTGATCGCTTTGCGCACAACCGGCGTCGCGCCTAGTTGAATGCGGTCCGTGGTCTTGATGTTGTTGGCGTTCAGAACCAGCTCGATGATGTTGCCGAGCACGCCGCCTTCGGTGTCGATCTTCGAGGAGACCACCACCTGAGCGTGCGCCGAGGCTGTGGCGATGCCGAACGCGATCGCCGCTGCGGCGAGCTTTCCGATTGAAAACATTGTGAAAATCCCTTGCTGTGAGCCGATAGACCGGTGGCCGCATATGAGCATGGCTTTAACGCGCCGTCGGGGTACACGGTTTCATAACTAAAGAGATGCACGCAATAATTTTGTTCCCGGCGCGAACAGCGCGCCACGCCGGGTCCCGACAGCGTCGTGTCAGCTTCGACGTCGCGGCCTTTCAGAGGCGCATAGGACGCTGGGCGCCTCGATTTGGTGCATGATCCCTTTCCGGCGGAAGCCCGGCACAGACGTGCCGCGCCTTGATTATTGCGTTTGTGCGTTTCGTATTCTGAAGCGGTTCAGCGTTTGGTAGAATCGCTGAACTGCTCTAACCATTTGTTTTTACGCAATTCCGGACGGAAAACCGTTACACACTTTTCCTGGAATTGCTCTAGCCGCTGCGCGCTTTTGGGCGACACACCTTATGTTGCCGGCGGTCGATAACGGATCGACTTCGCCTTGCCGAGAGCTTCAATCGTCTCCTCGAC
>NZ_RZSL01000727.1:0-2594 GCF_003997355.1 Mesorhizobium sp. M1E.F.Ca.ET.041.01.1.1
GAACGAATAGGGCGCGAGGTTGATCTCGCCGGCCTTGTTCAATGTCGATATCCATCCGATGGGGCGGGGCGCCACGATCGCCTTCGACGGATCGTGCGGCAGGCCATGCCCCTTCGAAGGCTCGTAGAACATTTTAGCCGGCCCAGGGTCCGGTGTAGTCGGCATAGAGCTTCGCCGGATCGGGCCGCGGCCGCTCCGGCGCAGGTCCCTGGTATGAGCCGATATGGACGAAGCCGATGACGCGCTCCTGCGGCGACAGCCCCAGGATCGCCCTGCCCTCTGCGACGTCGGAATACCAGTTGCTGATCATGTTGGTGCCATAGCCCAGCGCATTGGCCGCGATCATCAGATTCATAGCCGCCATTCCGCCCGACAGGAACATCTCCCATTGCGGGATCTTGGGATTCTCGCGCGGCACCGACACCACGCCGATCACCAGCGGCGCGCGCGAGAAGCGCGCCAGTTCCTGGTTGCGCCGCCCTTCCGGCAGCGGCCCCTCGCGCTGCTCGGCAAGGGCCGCGAGCTTGTTGCCGATCTCGGCCCGCGCCTCGCCGCGGTAGAGGATGAACCGCCAGGGCTCGAGCCGGCCATGATCAGGAACGCGCGAGGCGGCTGCGATCATCGTGGCGATCTCCGCGTCGCTCGGCGCCGGCTCCTTGAGGTCGGGTATGGGCGCGGAATTGCGGGTCAGCAGGAAGTCGATGATCGGCGACGCCATGGGCGCAAGTCTCCTAGAAACATCCAATTTTGAGCTGAAGCGCGCCATCGGGAGGCCGGGCGGCTCGGGCGATGACGCATTATGCGCCGGATAAAGAGCCCTGGCGGAACGCGGCAGGCTCTTGAGCCTTGAAATTGCCACCGCCTTGGGCTTCAACGCAAGGCATGTTTGAGGGGACTCTGCGCCTTGTCGTGGTCTGGCTGGTCGCCGCGCTGTTCGCGGTGCCGGTTTCGTTCGCGCTGGCCCAGAACGCCAACGAGGTCGACAAACTCAAACTGCCGGGCATTTCGAGCTATGCGACGCCGAAAAGCGAGAGGTCGCTGGCGCTCGGCAGCGGCGGCGCGATCACCCTTTCGGCGCAGCTGACCGACAAGGGCGCCGACATCACCCGCGGGATCGTCTGGCGCGTGTTCAGGCCTGAGCCCGCCAGCGACGGCAAGCTGCCGATGGTGGCGTCCGCTCACGGCGGCACGGCGGTGTTCCAGCTCGATCCCGGCAGCTACCTCGTCCATGCCTCCTATGGGCGGGCCGGCGCGACCAAACGCATCACCGTCGGCAAGGATGCCAAGCGCGAGAGCCTGGTCCTCGACGCCGGCGGCCTGAAGCTTGACGCCGTGACGTCGGGCGGCGCGCATATCCCGCCGAAGAAACTCCGCTTCTCGATCTATGAAGGCCAGGCCGAGGCCAATGGCGACCGCGCGCTGATCGCCCCCGATGTCGAGCCGAACTCGGTGGTGCGGCTGAACGCCGGCACCTACCACGTCGTCTCGACCTATGGCGCGGTCAACGCGGTGATCCGCTCCGACATCCGGGTCGAGGCCGGCAAGCTGACAGAGGCGACCGTCGAGCACCGCGCGGCCGAGATGACGATGAAGCTGGTACGCGAGCCCGGCGGCGAAGCCATCGCCGACACCTCCTGGTCCCTGCTCAACGAATCCGGCGATCCAATCAAGGAAGCCGTCGGCGCCTTCGCCTCGATGGTGCTGGCCGAAGGCCAATACACCATCATCGCCAAGAACCGCGACCGCATCTACCAGAAGGATTTTACGGTCGTGGCCGGGCAGAACCAGGAGATCGAGGTCGTGGCCAATGAATCGTCCGCCATCGATCCCGAGGAAGGCGCGGATTAACTGTCGAGTTAAAGCATGTCTCCCGAAAGTGGGAACCGGTTTCGGGACAAGACATGCGTAAGATCAAAAACCTAAAGCGCACGGAGCGAATCTGAAAGATCGCGACGCGCTTTAGGCGGCCTTGCGCATCCGCTTCGGCAGGAACGGTACGCGTCCCCTCGGCGCAGCCGGCGATGCCAGATCGAAAACGGCGCGATAAAGCCGGTCGAGCAGCGCCTTGCGGTCGCGCAGCGGCTCCAGTTCGTTCCATCCCAGCACATCGCCGATGCGCACCTCGATCGCCTTGCCGGACAGCCGCGCGAACTCGCGGATGAGCAAGGACGTGCGCAGCGTCAGCGACGCCTTGCCGACGAATTTCGCCACGCGGTTGTCGCGCTCGGCCATGTTCATCGGTCCGCTGACCAGGTGGAACAGGCGGCCGTTCTGGCCGGAAAAATGCATCGGGATGACGGAGGCCTTGGCTTCCTGGATGAGCTTGGCCGGGAACATCTTCCACGGCAGGTCGATCGCCCGGCCGAACCCTTTCGGCGCCGTGGCGACGCCGCCGGCCGGGAAGACGACGATGGTGACGCCTTCCTTCAGCAGCCGCACCGCCTCGTGGCGCACGGCCATGTTGTTCTTCAGCGCTTCCTTGGTCTCGGAAAAATCGATCGGCAGCGAATAGGCCTCCATCTCACGGATCCTCAGCAGATCCTTGTGGATCATGACCCGGAACGGTCGGCCGAGTTGCTCGACGAGCGACAGGA
>NZ_RZSL01000728.1:0-2591 GCF_003997355.1 Mesorhizobium sp. M1E.F.Ca.ET.041.01.1.1
CCTGAGAGCAAGCCGGCCGAACCGGCACCTGCCGCCCCCGTCCTTCCCGGGTCGCCGACGGCGGTAGTGAAGCCTTTCTACGAGCATCTCGGTCTGGAATTGGACCCGGCCCAGCGCAAGAACTTCATCGACCCGGCCAAGAGCGTGCTCGACAAGAGCGACGCGCTGCGTGCCTCCGGGCAGGGCGAATGCCTCGACCCCAACATGGCCCTCGACAATGCCGACTACGACAAGCTCGCCATCGACAAGAGCCTGCGCACCATCGAAGCCATCAATGGCGACGAGGCCAAGGTGGTCGTGGCCTTCGTCGCTGCTGGCAACAAGCATCGGCTTGAATGGAAGCTGAAGAAGGTCGGCGGCGACTGGAAGATCGCCGACCTCCTGTCGGTCACCGGCGAATGGGCGTTGAGCCAATACCAGTGCGAATGAGCGCGATTAACCCAGTCCCCTCAGCCCCTTCCGCGATAGGGCGCCACGCCGGTGTCGGGCAGCCAGGCGCCTTCGGGCGGAGCGCCGGTCTGCCAGAAGACATCGATCGGAATGCCGCCGCGCGGGAACCAGTAGCCGCCGACGCGCAACCAGAGCGGCTTGGTCGCCTCGACGATGCGGCGGCCGATCATGACGGTGCACTCCTCGTGGAAGGCGCCGTGATTTCGGAACGAGGTCATGAACAGTTTCAGCGACTTCGATTCCACCAGCGCCTTGTCCGGCGCGTAATCGATGACGATGTGGGCGAAGTCGGGCTGGCCGGTGACCGGGCAGAGCGAGGTGAATTCCGGGCAGGTGAAGCGCACGATCGCCGGCGGTCCGTCGCCGCGATTGAAGGGCACGGTCTCCAGGACCGCCTGTTCGGGGCTTTGTGGCGTCTCGACGTGCTTGCCGAGCTGGGTGAGGTTTTTTGCATCAGTCATGGGCGGCTCCTTGCTCCCAGCCGTTGGAAGCGCAGTTCAACGGGCGGGTGCGAAACGAAGGTTGAAGAAGCGCTGCAGTCCTCTCGGGCGCAGCGCGTTTGACCGCTCATTAGCACAATTTGAAACGGCAGGAAGACGATGACCAGCAACGACCCGCTTCTCCAACCTTACCAGCTCAAGCACCTGACGCTGAAGAACCGGGTGATGTCGACCAGTCACGAGCCGGCCTATTCCGAGGACGGCATGCCGAAAGAGCGCTACCGGCTCTACCATGCCGAGAAGGCCAAGGGCGGCATGGCGCTGACCATGACGGCGGGCTCGGCGATCGTCTCGCGCGACAGCCCGGCCGCCTTCGGCAATCTGCATGTCTATGACGATCGCATCGTGCCGTGGCTGGCGGAACTCGCTGATGCCTGTCACGAGCATGACTGCAAGGTGATGATCCAGATCACCCATCTCGGGCGCCGCACCGGCTGGAACAAGGCGGACTGGCTGCCGGTGCTTTCGGCTTCGCCGGTGCGCGAGCCGGCGCATCGCGCCTTTCCCAAGACCATCGAGGATTGGGATATCGAGCGCATCGTCGCCGACTATGCTTCCGCCGCGCAGCGCTGCCAGGCCGCCGGCCTCGACGGCATCGAGTTCGAGGCCTACGGCCATCTGATGGACGGCTTCTGGTCGCCGGCCACCAACCATCGCGACGACGATTTCGGCGGCTCGCTCGACAACCGGCTGCGTTTCACCAACCTGGTGCTGGACGCGGTGCGTGCGGCCGTCGGGGAAAAATTCGTCGTCGGCATCCGCATGGTTGCGGACGAGGATTTCGAAAAAGGCCTGTCGAAGGAGGAGGGCGTCGAGATCGCCCGACGCTTGGCCTCCTCCGGTAAGGTCGATTTCCTCAACATCATCCGTGGTTCGATCGAGACCGACGCGGCGCTGACCAAGGTCATCCCGGTGACCGGCATGCGTTCCTCGCCGCATCTCGACTTCGCCGGCGAGGTGAAGGCGGCGACGAAATTCCCGACCTTCCACGCGGCGCGCATCTCCGATGTCGCCACGGCGCGCCATGCGATCGCCACCGGCAAGCTCGACATGGTCGGCATGACGCGCGCCCATATTGCCGATCCCTATATCGTCAAGAAGGTGATGGAGGGCCGCGAGCACGAGATCCGTCCTTGCGTTGGCGCAACCTACTGCCTCGACCGCATCTATGAAGGCGGCGAGGCGCTTTGCGTCCACAATGCCGCGACCGGCCGCGAAGCGACGATCCCGCATGTCATCGCCAAAAGCAAAGGGCCGAAGAAGCGGGTGGTCGTCGTCGGGGCCGGGGCCGGCGGGCTCGAAGCCGCGCGGGTCGCCGCCGGACGCGGCCATCAGGTGACGGTGCTCGAAGCGTCGAGCCAGGCCGGCGGCCAGGTGCGGCTCGCGACGCAAAACCCGCGCCGCAAGGAACTGATCGGCATCATCGACTGGCGGCTCGCGGAACTGGACCGCCTCGGCGTCGAGATCCGCTACGACACATGGGCCGAGAAGAACGATGTGCTGGCGCTGTCTCCGGATGTGGTCATCGTCGCGACAGGCGGCCTGCCGCAGAACCCGCCGCTGGCGGCGGGCGACAACCTCGTCACCTCGAGCTGGGACATCATGGCGGGCAGCGTCAAGCCGGCCGAGAACGTGCTGCTC
>NZ_RZSL01000729.1:0-2591 GCF_003997355.1 Mesorhizobium sp. M1E.F.Ca.ET.041.01.1.1
GGACCGCATGCGCCTCGTCGGGCCGAACTGCGCCGGCGTCATCACGCCCGGACAGGCGCTGATGGGCATCATGCCCGGCAGCATCTATCTCCCCGGCCGCGTCGGCATCGTCGGCCGCTCCGGCACGCTGGGCTATGAGGCCGCCTCACAGATGAAGGCGCTCGGCATCGGCGTGTCGACCAGCGTCGGCATCGGTGGCGATCCGATCAACGGTTCGTCCTTCAAGGACATTCTGCAGCTCTTCGAGCGAGACGAAGAGACCGACGCCGTGGTGATGATCGGCGAGATCGGAGGGCCACAGGAAGCGGAAGCCGCGATCTGGGCGCGCGACAACATGCGCAAACCGCTGATTGCCTACATCGCCGGGCTTTCGGCGCCGAAGGGGCGCCGCATGGGCCATGCCGGCGCGATCATCTCGGCCTTCGGCGAGTCGGCGCAGGAGAAGGTCGAGATCCTGAAGGACGCCGGCGTCGTCATCGTGCCGACCCCCGCCTCCTTCGGCGAGGTCGTGGCCGATACGCTGGCGCGGACGAAGAAGGCGGCGTGACGGCCGCATAGCCCGCAAAATGTGAAGTCTGGGTCGCCGGAAGCATCGCGGCGGCCCATCGATCGGCGAGAAATTCGATGAAACCGCGTTTGATTGTTACCCGTAGATGGCCGGCCGCCGTCGAAGCTATCCTCGCCGAGCGCTTCGACACCACGCTCAACGCCAGCGATGAGCCGCTGAGTCCTGCCGCGATGACTTCCGCCTTCGCGGATTTCGACGCGATCCTGGCAACGGTCAGCGACCGCTTGCCCGTCGCGGTGTTTCCTGAGACCGCCGCCCGCACCCGCATCATCGCCAATTTCGGCGTCGGCTTCAGCCATATCGATATCGCGGCGGCTCGCGACCGCGACATCGTGGTGACCAACACGCCGGGCGTGCTGACCGATTGCACCGCCGACCTTGCGCTTAGCCTGATGTTGGCTGTCGCGCGCCGGACCGGCGAGGGCGAGCGGCAGTTGCGGGCCGGAGAGTGGCGTGGCTGGTCGCCGACCCACATGGCCGGCGCCAAGGTGTCGGGCAAGACCTTGGGTATCGTCGGCATGGGACGCATCGGCAAGGCGACGGCCAAGCGCGCGCATTTCGGCTTCGGCATGAAGATCGTGTTCTTCAATCGCTCGCCCGTCGATGACGACGAGACGCGCGCCATGGGCGCGGTGCAGATGCAGACCTTGGACGATGTGCTCGTGGCATCCGATTTCGTCTCGCTGCACTGTCCGGGCGGCGCGGAAAACCGCCATCTCATCGATGCTCGAAGCCTGCGGTCGATGCAGCGCGGCGCCTTCCTGATCAACACGGCGCGCGGCGACGTCGTCGACCAGGATGCTCTGATCGGCGCGCTGGAAAGGCGCGAGATCGCAGGCGCGGGTCTCGACGTCTTTGCCGACGAGCCGGCCGTTCCGGAAGCGCTGAAGCGATTGGAGAACGTCGTGCTGTTGCCGCATCTCGGCAGCGCGACCGAGGAAACGCGGGTGGCGATGGGAATGAAGGTGGTGGAGAACCTGACCGCCTTCTTCGAAGGCCGCCCGGTCCCTGATCGGGTCGCCTGACGTTAATCCGGTTCAGCGCGGCGCGCTTCAAGGGCGCGGCTACGCGCTGCAATCAATGCGGACGGATCAGGAAAGCGGTTTGGAACAGAGCAGACGCATCAAATTTCGTGAGGACGAGCGCAGCCTTCTGTTGCGCCTGCTGCTTAAGGTCGCAAGCGCGCGCGCCCCCGAGATCGCCGCGGTCTTAAGCGGGCGCAGGTCGCTCGTCTCCCTCGCCCCAGAGCAGCGCATCCCGGCGCTTCAGGCGAGCGGCGTCTGGTTCCAGTTGCTGACGATTGCCGACGAGTTGCTTGCCATGCGGGCGCGTCGCGAACTCGAACAAGGCGCGGGTGCCGGCGAAGTGCCCGGATCCTTCGCCAGCGTGATCGCCCAGATGGCGGCGAACGGTCACTCTGGCGAAGAAGTCCAGGCGACGCTCGATGAGCTTTGCGTCGGCCCGACCATGACCGCCCATCCGACCGAGGCCAAACGCGTCACTGTGCTGGAGATCCACCGCCGTATCTATCGCAAGCTGACCGATCTCGACCAGCCGCGCTGGGCGCCGCGCGAGCGCGACCTGTTGGTCGCCGATCTGGAAAGCGAGATCGAGCTTCTGTGGATGACGGGCGAGCTGCGGCTGGAGCGCCCGACAGTCGAAGGCGAAATCGCCTGGAGCCTGCATTTCTTTCGCGAGGTGATCTTCGAGGCAACGCCACAGCTCTATGGCAAGCTTCAAGGCGCCTTCGAGCGCCACTATCCGGGCAAGCCGATCAGAATTCCCTCCTTCATGCGCTACGCCTCGTGGATCGGCGGCGACCGCGACGGCAATCCGAATGTGACGGCCGCGGTCACCGCCCATGCCATGGCCGAATACCACAATACCGCCATAGGCTGGTATCTGACGCAGGTGCAGCGGCTGGTGACGGTGCTCAGCGCCAGTTCGAACGTCATCGACCTGCCGACGAGCTTCAAGCCGGTGCTGCAAACGGCGCTCGATAAAAGCGGACAGGCTGACGTCA
>NZ_RZSL01000072.1:0-17004 GCF_003997355.1 Mesorhizobium sp. M1E.F.Ca.ET.041.01.1.1
GAAAGGCGCTGCGTTCGAGGATCGACAGGCCCCTGTCATTTCCAGGCCTGTTGTCACTTCCCTGCTTTTCACTTCCTGGCTCATTGGCCGGCTGCCGGTGCTCGGCCAGACGGATCACCTTGTCGGCGTAGCGCCGCTCCGGCTTCGGCACGATGGTCAGCGCCGGCACCTCGCCCTGGAACGGGTCGGCAGGCTTCGGCGGCTCGGCCGCCGGTTGCCCGGCGGCAGGTTCGGGTTCGGCTGGTGCGGCGCCATTGGGTACAAGCGCCATGCCGAGCGCTTCTGGATCCATGATGGCGTCGGCGCTGCGCGCAACGCCGAAGCCGCGAAAACCCTCGAAGGCGCGGCTGCGGCCATAGACCGGCAGCGCCGCGAGATCGACCGGTATCTTCAAGTCCGTGCCCGCCACCGGCCAAAGCACCGAACGCCCCGACCAGGTATCGCGCCGCTCGAGCAGCGTGGCGATCTCGCCCGACGTGTCGAGACCGAAAGTCGTGGCGACGTCCCTGAAGCGGCGGCCGATCACATCGGCGGCCGGCTTGCCGACGATGTCGGCGAATTCCGGCGACAGCGCGCTGAACCTACCCTCGGCGTCGGTGCGCCAGACGAAACGCAACGGCGGCGCCGAACGGTCGATATTGCGAGCCGCGCCCGGCTGCGCCGACGCCCCGCTTTCGGCTGTGTGCTGCTGGCTCTCAGCGGCAGCATCCGCCGGTTCTACCCGCGGTGGTACCTCCGGTTCAGGCGGACTCACCTCGTCCACGCCGGCGTTGAAATACCAATGGTCGTGCTGCGCAGGGCCCGCATCGGCAGCCGGCCTACCTGCTTCGGTCGTATCCGGCACGTGGTCGACCGTGGTCGCGGTCTCTTTCCTTGGCTGGGCGCTGTCCGCAGACCCCGCCAGGGCCGTGACCGCTTCTCCGCCCGCGGTCGCTGCCGGGGGCGAGATATCGTTCTCTCGGACCGGCTCGGCTTCGGCGGCGGTGCCCTTCTCTTCAGAGACGGCAGGCGCGCTTTCCGGCGCTGCCGCTGTGTCATCGCCGCCGGGCCGGTCGTTCTGCTCGCCGTCGAGCTGGTCCTCGTCGATCACCACCAGAAGATGGCGCTGGTCGGTGAGCCGGGCAAAACCGGCCGGATAGGAGGTGTCCGCTCCGGGAACGAGGCGCTTGACGATGCGGTCTCCCGCGCTTGCCACGTCCGCGACCAGGGCAGCCAGGGTCTCCGGCTTGATGCCGAGCGCCGCAAAGCCCTCCGAAGCCGCCTCGGTTTGCCCCTGGGCATCGACGAAGGCGATGAAATGTCCGGCCTCGGTGAAGCCGCCGATGGCACGGCCGGCGATTTCGGCGACGCTGCGCGAACCGGTCTGCGCCGCGGGCACCGCCAGCATGATCGCCTTTTCGCCGTCCGGCATCGTTACCGTGCTGGCCAGGAAGCCGACGGCGCGGCTCACCATGCCGGTCGCCAGCCGTACCGTGATGGCGCGGTCGCTGCCGATTTCCGGAAAGCCGCTGGTCGCCATGATCTGCCGCCTGGCGATCAGCGGCAGCCGCGCCGAGGCGCCGATGATGGCCTCGATATCCGGATAGCCGAACACCGCGGCGCCTGGCCCGTTGGCCCAGATCACCTGCTCGAGATCGGCCGACAATATGGCGAGTGCGTCGCCGGCGGCGAAGCGCTGGCGCACGGCATCGAGCACGGCGACATCAAGGAAGGAGTAGTTTTCGGGCGGCATGCGCTGGCGAACCCTCCGGCAGCGGGCATTTCGGTTAACGCTTTGTTAATAAAAGCCTGCGGGGCGAAGGTCCACAAGCCATGCCGTGTAGCGACCGAAATCTCTGGGCTCTTGGTTAATGGTCGGACGATTTTTATGGTGCGCTGCAACAAAGATGTTGCAATGCACAAAATTTGCCTTTATATTGCCATCATACATGAACGAGACGGCTTTCTGACAAAGCCGCTGCCTCTGAAAGGTTGGAAAATGTCCAAGATTGCCAAGACTGCCGAAACCATCGAAAACGTGGAATTCCCGAGCTTCGACGCCTCCAAGGCCACCGACCAGATCCGCGCCTTCGCCGAGAAGGGCGTCGAACAGTCGAAAGAGGCCTATGCCAAGCTGAAGACCGGCGCCGAGGAGACCCAGAAAGTTCTGGAGTCGACCTACGAGACCGCCAAGACCGTTTCCGGCGACCTGTCGTTGAAGACTATCGCCGTGCTGCGCGCCAACGCCGAAGCCGGCTTCTCGCACCTCGAAGCCCTGGTCGGCGCCAAGACGCTCTCCGAGGTCGTCGAACTGCAGACCGCCTTCCTGCGCAAGCGTGTCGAGATGGCCGTCGAGCAGGCCAAGGACTTCCAGGCCGTTGCCTCCAAGGCGGTCGAGGACGTCTCCAAGCCGGTCAAGACCGCCTTCGAGAAGGCGATCAAGGACGTCAAGGCGGCCTGACAGGTACAACCAAAAGCTGCATCAAAACGTCGCATTTCATCAGACAAATAGATGTGCGATGAGTTGATCGGATGAATACCCGGGGATGGAATCTCCTCCCTCCGTTCCCGGGGTGACCAGCCAGCACCTCCTCCCGCTGGCTCGTAACAGGAAAAGGCCGGCACCTCCTCCCGCCGGCCTTTTCTTTTGCCCGGCTAAAACGGGTGCCGGTCGTTGAACCGGCCTTTGCCTAATCAAAGGCCTTGAATTAGACTCTGATAGCCCGTATTGGACGCATCGCCGACGACAGCGCGGACGCGGAGAACGGTTTCTCCTCGATTGCGCTCAGGCAGATGTGCCGTTGTAGCTCAGTTGGTTAGAGCACCAGATTGTGGATCTGGGGGTCGCTGGTTCGAGCCCAGCCAACGGTACCATCGGCTCCCTGACGGTCACGTCGCTTTGCCGGCCGCCGCGTCCATTCCCATGTCTTCCTCGGAAATGTCGTCGAACGAGGCGTAGTTCATGTTGTAGAGGCGGGCGTAGAGGCCGTTTCGTTTCATCAATCGTTCGTGGTTACCGCTTTCGACGATCTCGCCGTTCTGCAGGACGATGATGCGGTCGGCGCCGCGAATGGTGGCGAGCCGATGGGCTATGACGAGCCCGGTCCGGCCTTCCAGCAGTTTTGTCAGCGCCTTCTGGATCAGCATCTCCGTATAGGAATCGATGCTGGCCGTGGCCTCGTCGAGCACCAGGATCCTGGCGTCGGCCACCAGCGCCCGCGCGAAGCTGATCAACTGGCGCTGGCCGAGCGAGAGATTGCCGCCGCGCTGCTCGAGCTCGGTGTCGTAACCGCCGGGCAAGTGCGAGATGAAGTCGTGCGCGCCGACGGCCTTCGCCGCGCGCACCACCTCCTCGCGGGTAGCATTGGTCTTGTGATAGCGGATGTTCTCCAGCACCGTTCCGGAAAACAGAAACGGTTCCTGCAGGACCATCGCCATCTGATCGCCGAGCGAATCCTGCGTTAGGTCGCGCACGTCGTGCCCGCCGACCAGGACCTGACCCGACCACACATCGTAGAACCGGTGCGCCAGCGCCATGGAGCTCGACTTGCCGGACCCGGTCGGGCCGACAAGCGCGACCGTTTCGCCCGGATTGACACGGAAGCTGACATTCTTCAGCACCGGCTGGTCCCGCCGGTAGCCGAAGGTGACGTTCCTGAACTCAACCGAGCCGTCGATGTCGCGCGACAGCGCCACCGCGCCTTGCCTGTCGCTGACGTCCACCGGCACGTCGAGCACTTCGGAGATGCGCTGGCCCGAAGCCATGGCGCGCTGCATGACGCTGTACTGCATGGTAAGCGAGCGGATGGGGTCGAAGAAGCGCTGGATGTAGAACAGGAACGCCACCATGACGCCGACGTCGAGGCTGTGCGACAGCACCATCGAACCGCCGACGACGATGACCGTCGCCATGGCGATGCCGGTCAGCGTATCGACGATCGGCACCATCACCTGCGCGTATTTGGCCGACCTCAGATGGGCATTGAGATTGGCCAGCACCTTCTCGTCATAGAGGTCGAAATTGACGTGCTGGCGTTCGAGGCTTTGCACGGTGCGCACGCCGTGAATGCCTTCGGCGAGCGCCCCGTTGGCAATCGAGTTGGTTTCATGCGCGGCCATGAAGGCGACCTTGGCGCGCGGCAGCCAGAACAGGCGGACGACGAACAGCATCGGCATGGTCGACAGCGTCAGCAGCCCGAGCCGGAAATCCAGCCAGAGCAGGACGCTGACGATGCCGAACAATAAGACGATGTCGCCCACCGACATGACCGACGTCTCGAGGAATTCCTGCATCGAATTGACGTCGCCCTGCAGGCGCGACATCAGCCGGCCGACCTCGGTCTTGTCCATGAAGCTCAGCGAGACCCGCTGCAGATGGCTGAACATGGCGCGGCGCAGGTCGGAAAGCACATTCTCGGCCACCTTGCCGACGACGCTCTCCTGCACATAGCTGGCCGCGTAGTTGATGAGGATGATCACGCCAAAGGCAGCGGTCGCCCAGCCCATCACCGAACGGTCGAGCCTGCCCGGCGCCATGCCGTGGTCGATGGCGTAGCGGATGACCAGCGGGATCGCCAATTGCGTCAGCGTGAACACCAGCACCGCAGCGACCGAGATGAAGATGCGGGACTGGTACGGTTTGACGAAGCTCCAGATGCGCCGCACGACGCGCGAATCGTAGGCCTTGCCGAAGACCTCCTCCTCGTCGCGGTGCGAGCCGACGACCGCCTTTGCCGGCCGTCCGCTGGTGTCTTCCTTCTCGTCGTCGCGCGGGTCCGGCATCACGCGGCTCCCAATGCGGCATCGTCGGGCCGCAGCTGCAGGTCGTAGAGCGCGCGGTAGCGTCCGCCCAGGGCCAGCAGCTCCTCATGCGTGCCGCGCTCGACGATCCGGCCACCCTCGACGAACAGGATCTCGTCGGCATGCATCAGCGAACTCAGCCGATGCGAGATGATGAGCGTCACGCGGTCCTTGGCGAAGCGCTTCATCGCCGCCCGGATCCGCTGTTCGGTGCCGGCATCGATGGCCGCGGTGGAATCGTCCAAGACCAGCACCGAAGGCCGCAGCATCAGGCTGCGGGCGATGGTCAGGCGCTGCCGCTGGCCCCCGGAGAGCGACGCGCCGCGTTCGCCGACGATCGTGGTGTAGCCGGCTGGAAGCCCGATGATGTAGTTGTGCAACTGGGCGGATTCGGCCGCCCGCTCGATGCGGGTCTCGCGTGCCCAGGGATTGCCATAGGCGATGTTGTTCTCGATCGAGGTCGTGAACAGGAACGCGTCCTGCTGCACGACGCCGACCGCCTTGCGCAGCGATTGCAGCGTGACCGCGCGGATGTCCTGGCCGTCGATGGTGATGGTGCCGCGGGTCACATCGTAGAAGCGCGGGATCAAATGCGCGATGGTCGACTTGCCGCTGCCGGGGGGACCGACGATGCCGATGGTCTGGCCGGGCCTGGCCTCGAAGGAAATACCGGACAATGTCGGCCGGCCGCCTGAACCCCCATAGCGGAAGCCGACATCGTCGAAGCGCAGCACGCCCTCGGTGACGACGAGGTCCCTGGCGCCCGGCGCGTCCTTGATGTCGAGCTCGGTGTCTAGCAGTTCGAACAGCCGCGTGCCGCAGGTCGAGGCGCGTGCGAACGAGTTGACCATCAGGCCGAGCTGGCGCACCGGCATCTGCAGGATGGTCATGAAGGTGAGGAACTGCGCCAGCGTGCCGACGCTGATTTGACCCGCCATCACCTTCTGGCCGCCGAACCAGAGCACGAGCCCCATGGCCGCCAGGAACGAGAAGTTCATCGCGCTGGTGTTGCCGACGCGGATATCGACGCGCTCGTTGGCGAGATCCAGCGCGTCCTGCTTGGCACGGTCGAATTTCTTGAGCTCGTGGCTCTGCGCCGCAAAAGCGCGCACGACACGGATGCCGCCGAGGTTCTCGTCCATCACTCGGCTCAGCACCGACAGTCGCTGCTGCAGGGTCAGCCAGGTGCTGCGCAGTCTCAACTGGGTGACGGAGGACCGCCAGGCGACGAACGGCACGAAGCTGAGGCTGAGCAGCCCGAGCACCGGATCGGTGCTGATCAAGAGATAGGCACCGACGCCGATCAGCACGCCGAGCAGAACCACGCGCAGGACGCCGGTGGAAAAGAACATGCGCACGCCGTCGAGATCGAGCAGCCCGAGCGTGATCAGATCGCCGGTGTGAACCCTGTCGTGAAAGGCAAAGCTCAGGCGCTGGATTTTCTCATAGAAAGCCAGGCGCAGTTCGTATCCGGTCTGATGGCCGACGGCCTCGCCATAGTAGTTCTGCGCCATGGTGAAGAGGCCGCGCAGGACGCTGACGACGAGCAGCGTGAGCGCCGTGTTCCAGAGCGCGTGCTCCGCGGCAGTGCCGGCGCCCTCGGCCATCACGCCTTGCGCCTGATCGATGGCGCGCCCCAGCAGGCGTGGAATGAGAAGCTGCAGCGTCGCGGCAATCAAGGTCGAGACGATGGTGATAGCGACCTGTCAGGGGTGGCGCAGTATCATGCGCATGATGCGGAGCAGGGTGCTGAAGCCCTTTCCCCAGGAGGCTTCCGCCACATGGGCAAAGGATTTGCCACGCTCCGGCGCGCTGCTTTTTGCATCCGTATGCAAGGAAAATATCCAACCAGATCCGAACATTAGCCCGGACGAATGAAGCAGACTCAGTTGAAGCAGCGCGATGTTACGCGGGCCTGACTTGACCGTTCAAGGGCCAATGGCGGCGTCGCATCTATGCCTGGGAACGCGGCCCATATGCTCGTGATCCGATGGTTGCCTGCCTCACCTGACGCGGCGGAAGGAAGCAGGACGGCGAGCGGAGTCGACATTGCGTGAGGATATCACTATATACCGGCGGCTTTCGGTTTCTCGCCCATTTGCTGCGCCTGCGAGATTGCCGTAAATGCGTTGCGTATAGTGACGGAAATCGGCCTGAAAAACCGGGAAAAAGCAAGCAGAAACAAGAGAGCGGATCTTTGACGGTCCTGGCGAAGCATCATCATCCTCACCGATCTGAACGTGTTCCCTGAACCCTCCAATCCCTCCCACTGTGTGGATCTCGGGCAAGATGTCTTGCCGGTCGAGGCCGACTCGGGTCGAATGGGGCGTGCATCCGTTAGCGGGATGGGGGCGTTCATGACTACCAAACCGGCTTAGCCGCTAGGGAAGAAGCAGTATGAGTGAACACGCGATCGAGTTCTTGCGCGGATGGATTGGCGAAAAGGTCCATTGCCAGCATTCTCCAGCCAAGATCGAGAAGCAGGCCGAGACCCTGGCGAAGGAATGCTGCGCCGAGGCCGCCGAGGAAGGCATTCTTCTGGAAGACATCCAGGAAGAAGTCGGCGATATCCAGGAACTGATCGCCTCGCGGCTCGAGGAAGTCGCCGAGGAGAGCACGCACGAGACGCCGTCGGACAAGCTGTCCGAGTAAGACACCGGCCCGGCGCGCCGGGAAGCCCTGTGCCCCCTGGGCTGGGCGCGGGGCTTAGCCGAATTTGTTCTTCAGCCATTCCTTTGGCAGCGCCGGCACGAAATTGCCGTCACGCCCCGTCATGTCCTCATTGGCGATCAGCGCGTTGAGGATCGCTTCCTCCACCCCTTGCACAACAGCATCGAAGAACGGGTCGATATCGACGTCCGGGATGAAATCCGCGCGGGCGATGCGGCCTGAAGCCGCCAGCGCGGCCCCCGGATTGGCGGTCGAGAAGGCAAGAAAGATATCGCCCGAGCTGTGGTAGCCATAGCCGCCGGTCATGGCGATGCCGAGCGGCACGCGCCGGGCAAGCCGTTTCATCTGATGCGGCAGGAACGGCGCGTCGGTGGCGACAATGGCGATGATCGAGCCCTTTTCGGCGCGCGGCGTGCCTTCGCGGATCGCCGGCTCGGTGAGTTCCGGCCCGACGCGCCGGCCGTGAATGGTGAAGTTGGACCGCCTGCCGAAGTTCGCCTGCACGAACACGCCCAGCGTGTAGCTTCTTTCCTGCCATTCGATGATGCGCGAGGCGGTGCCGGACCCGGCCTTGAAGCCGAAGGAGATCATGCCGGTGCCGCCGCCGACGCTGCCTTCCTCGATGGCGCCGCCTGTCGCGCCGTCGAGCGCGGCGGCGACATGATCGAAGCCGACATGGTGGCCATTGATGTCGTTGAGGAAACCGTCATAGGTCTCGGCCGCCACCGGCAGTCCCCAGGCGCTGTCGAGCGCCGCCGGCAGCACTTGGTTCATCCAGCGCAGCGTGCAGTCGCGGGTGACGCCGCAGGAATGGGTGTTGGTGATGGTGATCGGCAGATTGAAGGCGCCGGTCTCCTCGATGATGTGCGTGCCGGTGAGTTCGCCATTGCCGTTCTGGCTGAACACGCCGGCAAACACCGGCGTCGCGAGCTCGCCGGGCGGTCTTGGCAGGATCGCCGTCACGCCGGTGCGCACCGGTCCCTTGCCGACCTGGAGTGGGCCGTCTCCGGAAATCAGCGTCGTGTAGCCGACCGTGACACCCGGCACGTCGGTGATGGCGTTGAAGCGCCCGGGCGTGCCGTCCAAGGCTATCGCGAACGAACGCAGGCGCGGCTTGCCGGAGGGCGCACGGAGATGCGGGTCGTCGGTGATCATCCCGTCCTCAGAACAACGAGCCCTGGCTGCCGGGCTCCTTGGCCTTGCCCGAAGACTTGGCGGCCAGCTTCGGCCGCGCTCCGCCACTTGTGGCGATGGCCTCGGCACTGCCGTCGGCGAATTCCAGTTGCAGCGCCGCGCCCGGCGCCAATTCCGCGACGCGCTTTATGACGGCGCCGTCGGCGTCCTTGACCAATGCGAAGCCGCGCGCCAGCACGGCCTTGTGCGAGAGGGTGGAGAGCAGCCGGTCGGCCTGGGTAAGCGCCGCACGCAGCCGATCAAGCTGCCGCGCCAGCGCCTGGTCCTGCCTTCGCATCAGCCCGGCCAGCGTATCGGCCTGCAGCTTCTGCCGCCTGACGATCGGCGCCGGCGACAGTCTCGCCGAGGTGCGCTGGAAGCGCGCCCGGCCTTGGCGAACGATGGCAAAGAATGCGGCCCGCGCGCGGGCAATGTCGCGGCCGGTCAGCGTGCGGGTCTCGTTGAGGCGGCGCGACAGGGTCGCTGGCGTCAGCCGCTGCCGGTCCAGCCTCGAGCGCTTGCGCTCGATGCTCACCGTCAGGCCACGGCCCAGCCGGCTGGTCGCCTCGTCGAAGCGGCGGCGCGGCAGCGCCAGCAACTGATCGGGCGAAGGCAGTGCCCGCGCCGCGGCGCGCACCGCCTGGCGCTTGCGCTCCAGATTGCGCGAAGCGCAGGCATTGAGCCGCGCCCCGAGGCTCGCCAGCGTGGCCTCGAGATCGGCCTTGACGGGTACCGCAATCTCGGCCGCGCCCGTGGGCGTCGGCGCGCGCATATCGGCGACGAAGTCGATCAGCGTCCAGTCCGTCTCGTGGCCGACTGCGGAGATCACTGGGATATGCGAGGCTGCGACGGCGCGTGCCAGCCCTTCGTCGTTGAAACCCCAAAGATCCTCGAGGCTGCCGCCGCCGCGCGCCACGATCAGAAGATCGGGCTGTCGTATCGCGCCGTCCGAGGCGAGCGCATTGAAGCTGTTGACGGCCGCGGTCACTTCCTTGGCCGTCGTCTCGCCCTGGACCCTCACCGGCCAGACCAGCACGGTGAGCGGAAACCGGTCCTTGATGCGGTGGATGATGTCTCGGATCACCGAGCCGGTCGGCGAGGTGACCACGCCGATGACTTGAGGCATGAACGGCAGCCGCCGCTTGCGCCCGGAATCGAACAGGCCCTCCGCCTGCAGCCGGCGCTTGCGCTCTTCCAGCAGCGCCATCAGTGCTCCGGCGCCCGCCGGCTCCAGATTGTCGATGACGATCTGGTAGTTGGACTTGCCGGGATAGGTCGTCAGCTTGCCGCTGGCGATCACTTCCATCCCTTCCTCGGGGCGGAATTTCAGCCGGGCCATCGTCGTCTTCCAGACCACGGCGTCGAGCCGCGCGCGGTCGTCCTTCAGCGCGAAATAGGCGTGGCCGGAGGAATGCGGGCCGCGATAGCCTGAAATCTCGCCGCGCACCCGCACGTTGCCGAAGGCGTCCTCGACCGTGCGTTTCAGCGCGCCTGAAATCTCGCTCACCGTGTATTCGGTGGCGTTGCTGCGTGATTCGGTTGCTGCTTCACTCATCATGCGATTGGGGAACGCTTATCGGCCTGCGTCAAGGCAGGGACCAATCCTCGCTAATATTATAACGCGATCTTAAGCCGAATTTGCTTTGACTGGCCCCCAACACAGTCGGCCAAGCACGCATGAGCCCGCGCCCCAACAGCAGCCCGTTGACGCATCAGGTCACCTTGACCGTGCTGACGCTCGCCGTTTTGGCGCTGGCGATCGTCGTCGGCTTCGGCCTCTACGCGGCAGTCCAGGCCGACCATGCCGCGCTCGAACGCCAAAAGATATTCATCGCCGATGGCCTGAAGGATCAGATCGCGACGGTTCAGCGTGAGCAGGAAAGCGTTTCCGTCTGGGATGACGCTGTCACCAATGTGAAGGCCGGCAACCAGGCCTGGATCGAGGAGAATCTCAGCGTCTGGATGTATACCTATTACGGCCACGACCGGGTCTACCTCCTCGACGCCGCAAACCTTCCGGTCCATGCCATGCGGGAGGGCGAGGTGCTTGATCCGTCGGCCTATCGCGAGGACGAGCCGGCAATGCTCTCCACCATCGAGAAATTGCGCGCCATGCTCGCCCAGCCGCCGAAGGCCGACGCTTCCGGCCAGCCGGCCAAGATGGCCGCCGGGGATCTGGTGTCGCTGGGCGGCAAGCCGGCGATCCTCAGCGTGATGCCGCTGGTGCCGAGCACGGACAGGGTCACCCAGGAGCCCGGCGGCGAATATCTGCATGTGTCGGTGGAGTTCATCAACGACGCCGTCATCGGCAAGATCGCCGAGAAATACCTGCTCGAGGGCGCGCGACTCGTGCCCGTGTCGCAACCGGTCGGCGCGGCGGCCGTTCCGCTGGTCGATTCACGCGGCGTCATCCTCGGCTATATAGGCTGGAACCAGGAGCGGCCCGGCCTTACCCTGGTGCGCAAGATGGCGCCGGCGCTGGCCGTGGCGCTGCTTGTGGCGGCTGGTGTTCTGGCGTTCCTGCTGCGCCGGCTCCGCCGCGCTTCGTCCGCGCTGCAGACAAGCCAGGATGAGGCGCAATATCTCGCTTTCCACGACACGCTCACCGGTCTGCCCAACAGGGCTCTGTTCGAGGACCGCTTGCGGCGGGCCCTGCTCAGGACCGGCCAGGACATGGCGGTTCACGACATGGGAAGGGTGGCGTTGCTCTATCTCGATCTCGACCGCTTCAAGCATATCAATGACACGCTCGGCCATCCCGCGGGCGATGAGCTGGTGCGCCAGACAGCGGCCAGGCTCCAGCACACCGTTCGCGAGGTGGATACCGTGGCGCGGCTGGGCGGCGACGAGTTCGCGCTGATCCTCGTCGACATCCGCGATATCCGTGCCGCCGAGGATATCGCCGAGCGGCTGTTGCAGAAGTTGCAGGAGCCGTTCAAGCTCATGGACGATCAGGTCTTCGTCAGCGCCTCGATCGGCATCGCGCTGGCGGCCGGCGACGAGACGGATGCCGACGATCTCTTGCGCAGGGCCGACATCGCGCTCTACGAAGCCAAGAAGAACGGCCGCGGCCGGCACCAGGTCTTCGCCGGCGACATGGACGACCTTCTCTTGCGCAAGCGCAAGGTCGAGACCGAGCTTCGCAAGGCCCTCGACGGCGGAACCGGCATCGGGCTCGCCTACCAGCCGGTGTTCGCGGCGAACGGCAAGACGATCCTCGGCGCAGAGGCGCTGATCCGCTGGGGGCATGAGGTGCATGGCGCATTGCCGGCGGCGCAGTTCATCGCCATCGCCGAGGAGCGCGGCATGATCGGCCAACTCGGCGCGTGGGTGCTGCAGGAAGCCTGCCGCTTCGCCGTGCGAACCGACTTGCCGTGGCTCGCCGTCAACGTGTCACCGCTGCAATTGCGCGACGCCGGCTTTCCCGAACAGGTTGCGTCGATCCTTGCCGACACCGGGCTGGCGCCGCAGCGCCTGCAGTTCGAAATCACTGAAAGCGTGCTTCTGGACAACAGTGATGCTTCGAGGGCGGCTCTGGCCGCCTTGCGTCAGTTGGGCGTCGGCATCGTTCTGGACGATTTCGGTACCGGCTATTCATCGCTGAGCCACCTGCGTCGCCACGCCATCGACAAGCTCAAGATAGACTGTTCCTTCGTGCGGCTTCTCGATGGCGACGGCAACTCGGCGGCGATCGTCAAGGCGCTGATCGATCTCGCCGTCGCGCTCGGAGTCGACGTCACCGCCGAGGGTGTGGAGACCGAGGCGCAGAAGATGCTGCTGGTCGCCATGGGCTGCCGGCAACTGCAGGGCTATCTCCTGTCGCCGCCGCTCGAGCCGGTCCAACTGCTCGGCCTTTCCGGTCTGGCTTCGCCGGATGAGGTCGAGCCGGCCGCCGCGCGCGCCTGATCCCTACCAGCCAGGCAGGATCTGGTTCGCCTTGGTCCGCTTCATCTTGGCGAAAGCAAGCGCCGCGAAGTCGAAGCTTCCCGTCTCCTCGCCGACGGGCACGGAAATGTTGTCGAGGCTTTCCGCAATGTGGCGGGCCAGGGCGTCGACGATCTCCGGCTGCGAGGTCTGGCCGCGCATGATGCCGATCCGGCAGTCCGGCAGCGCATCGAACCCATCGGCCTCGCCAAGCACGCGCATGCCGGGCCTGAGCGCGCATTCCGGCAGCACCGAGATGGCGAGGCCGGAAAGCACGGCGGCGGTGATCACGGTGGCCGAGAAGCTGGAGAACAGCACGCGATACTCGCGGTTCTGCCGGTCGAGCACGTCGACGGCGGCGCGCCGCCAGACGCAATTCGGCCGGCCGAACGCCATCGGCAGGATTTCCTGCTCATGCGTGGCGTGGTTGGCCGAGGTGACCCACAAAAGCGGTTCGCGCCGCACCACTTCCGACTGGCCGCGGGTGTCGTTGTGCGTCACCAGCGCGAGGTCGAGATTGCCGCGCTTGATGTGCTCGACCAGCCCGGGCGTCGGTTCGCAGATCACGGTCAGCTCGACCCGCGGGTTGGAGCGCGAGAAGCGCGCCATGATCTCGGGCAGGAAACGGTCGGCATAGTCGTCCGGCGTGCCGATCCTGATCGTGCCTTCCAGCCGCTGGTCGTCGAAGGCGGCTAAAGTCTCGCGGTTGAGGTAGATCAGCCGCCTGGCATAGGACAGCAGCCTGTCGCCTTCCTCGGTCAACTTGTTGGTGCGCCCGTCCTTTTCGAACAGCGGCTTGCCGATCCGCTCCTCCAGCCGGCGCATCTGCATCGACACTGCCGACTGCGTGCGATGCACCTCTTCGGCCGCCCGGGTGAAGCTGCCGGTGTCGGCGATCGAGATGAAGGTCTGCAACTGATCGAGATCGAGCGGCGCTTTCATCGGTCCAATCCATCATTGATGTTGATGCTACAGATTAAAAACATTCGTTGGATTAATCAATCACGCGATGGCAAATTGGCATTGTCCACATGAAGGTACTGCATGTCGCCCAAAAGTGGCTCCCGGTTTTGGGGGCGACGACATGCATCACTTTAAGTGTATCGAGACCGCAACGGCGCTTCTCCCAAGGCGCCGGTTGCCTGGTTTCGTCCGCTCGACTCCGAAGGAGAGACCGACATGACCACGATCGAATTCGCCTCCAAGACCCCGCGCATCACCACGCGTCCGGCCGTTGCGACGCTTGTGGTCAATGCTCTCGTCAACGCCTACCGCGCCTGGAAAAACCGCCGCGCCTTCTATCGCCTTGGCGAGATGTCGGACGCCGAGCTTGCCGATATCGGCCTCACCCGCGCCGACCTCCACGTCGCCGTTGCCGTGCCCTTTGGCCGCGATCCGACGGCGAAGCTGCGCGCGATTGCCAGCGACCGCGCCGACACGATCGAGGACCTCGCCCGCAAGGTGGCCTGAGCGGCTGCATTCTCGGTCGCCTGTGAACCTTTTTGAGGGCTCGGCGCGACCAAGCTTCATGCAGGCTCCCACACTCCCAGCCGGTTCCCCGCCGGCCTGCCTGCAGATTGCCCGGTTCCCCCTGCGGACCGGGCATTTTTCTTTTGAGTTGAGCGCTACCGCCGTTCCATGCCGCGCTTGAACTGGTCGAAGATCGTTTCCATGCCCTTCTGATACTCGTCGCGCTGCTGCGCGCCGGTCTCGAACATCTGGCCGAAAATGTCGTCGAACGGGTTTCGCGGCCGGCCGCTCGGATTGGTCTGCGGCTGCGGCTCACTCTGTTGGGGTTGGCGCTGTTGCGGCTGCTGCGGCGCCGGCTGACCGCCCGGCAAGCCGAAGCCGCCGCCCTGGCGCAGCATCTCCTCGAACATCTTGCCGAGCGGATTGTCGCCAAAAGGGCTCTGCGTCTGCTGAGGCTGGCTTTGCGTCTGCTGCGCGCCGCCGCCGAACATGTCCTGCAGCACCTTGCCAAGCGGATTATTGCCGTAAGGGTTCGGCGTCTGCTGCGGCTGGCTTTGCGGCTGCTGCGTGCCGCCGCCGAACATATCTTGCAGCACCTTGCCGAGCGGGTTGTCGCCATAAGGATTGGGCGCCTGCCGCGGTTGCGGCGCCTGCGCGCCGCCTCCCGCCTGCCGCATCATCTCCTCGATGATTTCGCCAAGCGGGTTGCTGCCGCCGCCGAAGCCGCCGGCGGCCTGCATCTGGTTGTTGGTCTGCTTGAACAGCCCGCCCATCATCATCGAGGCCATCGCCGGCAGCATCTGCTGCAGCACCTGCTGGCTGAGCCCGGTGGCCTGCGCGGCCTGGGCGGCGACGGCGCGCGACAGGTCCTTGGAACCGAACAGATGGCCGAGGATGCCGTTGCCCTCGTTGATGCCTTGCGGCGAAAAGGCTCTGGTGGCGTCCTCGAAATATTTGGCGTGCTGGCCGCTCGCCATCGCCGTCATGAAGGCGCCCATCCCGTAAGGATCGGCGGTGTTACGCTGCAGCCCTTGCGAGAAGGCGGGCAGCAGCGCCTGGATCGCTGCCTGGGTCTGCTGCATCGACAGGCCATACTGCTGAGCCAGCGCCTGCATGCCGGCGCCGTTCTGGGCTTGCGAAAAAATGTCGAACAGGGAAGGCATGGGGTCTCCTCCGCAATATCCTCACGGACGAACCTAGTTCGTTTCCATCACCGATTGAAGCAGCTTTTGCCGAGCCGCTGTCAGGCGGCAGGCGAACGGCTAATAGGCGTATTCCATGAATACCGGCTCGATCGAGCCGCCCCAGCGTGTGTGATAGGCAGACAGCATCTCCTCGGCGCTGGTGGTGCCGCGCGCCACCACCTCGTCGAGGGTGTTGAGGAACGAGGTCTCGTCATAGCCGTCGCGGTTCTTCTTGCAGCGGTTCTTCAGCCCCATGCGCGAGATGGCGAGCACGTCGCGGGCGACGTCGCGCAAGGTGGCGTTGCGGAACGGCGCCGCAATGCCCTGCTCCGGCACCGCGTTGCGCATCGCCAGAGCTTCCTTGTAGGTCCAGCTCGATGTCAGCGTCTCGGCGGCGTCCAGCGCCTGCTCGTCATAGAGCAGCCCGACCCAGAAGGCGGGCAGGGCGCAGATGCGCCGCCACGGTCCGCCGTCTGCGCCGCGCATTTCGAGGAAGCGCTTCAGCCGCACATCCGGGAACAGGGTCGACAGGTGGTTAGCCCAGTCGCCCATTGTCGGTAACCCGTCGGGCACTTCGCCGCGGGCGGCACCCGCCATGAACTGGCGGAAGGTGTAGCGCGTCATGTCGTGATAGTGGCCGTCGCGAATGACGAAATACATCGGCACGTCGAGCGCCCATTCGACATAGTCGGCAAAGCCGAAGTCGGGTGCAAAGCAGAATTCCAGCATGCCGGAGCGCTGGTTGTCGGTATCGCGCCAGATGTCGCCGCGCCAGCTCTGGAGGCCGTTCGGGTGGCTCTCGGTAAAAGGCGAATTGGCGAACAGCGCCGTCGACAGCGGCTGCAGCTTCAGCGATACTTGCATTTTTCGCCGCATGTCGGTCTCGCTTTCGAAGTCGAGATTCACCTGGATCGTGCAGGTGCGGTACATCATGTCGAGGCCCTTCGATCCGACCTTCGGCATGTAGCGGGTCATGATCTCATAGCGCGACTTCGGCATTTTCGGCGTTTCGGCGAGCGACCATTTCGGGCTGCCGCCGAGGCCGAGGAAGCGGATGCCGAGGGGCTCTGCGATCTCGCGCACCTGCGCCAGATGCGCGTTGCCCTCGCGGCAGGTCTGGTGGATCGACTCCAGCGGCGCGCCGGAAAGCTCGAACTGCCCGCCGGGCTCCAGCGAGATCGCGCCCTGGCCGGTCGGCTCGACCAGGCCGATGATGCGGCCGGCATCCACGATCGGATCCCAGCCGAGCTTTTGCTGCATGCCTTCCAGGATGGCGCGGATGCCGCGCTCGCCGCCATAGGGCACCGGCGCATTGCCGTCGACATAGAAGGGGAATTTCTCGTGCTCGGTGCCGATGCGCCATTTGTCGCGCGGCTTGTTGCCCGCGGCCAGGTAGCCGACGAGTTCGTCGATGCCTTCGATGGGACTGGTATCGGTTGTGTCGCGCGCCATGAAAAAGCCCTCCGCAGCGGCCGACCGACCGCCGGGCGCTAGATGGACGAAATGTCAGTAGCCGATCAAGCGAAAAATCCTGAGCCACGGCTGAACTGGATTTGATCTGCATGGCGCGCCTTCCCTTCTCCCCTTGTGGGAGAAGGTGGATCGACGCGCTAGCGCCGAGACGGATGAGGGGTGTCCAGCGGAGTGAGACGTTGGTGCCTTCTGGAGCCCCCCTCATCCGTCGCCTTCGGCGACACCTTCTCCCACAAGGGGAGAAGGGAAGATCCTACCAGTCGCCGATCGTCGCCTGCATCACCGCGAGCGCCGCCACCGCCGCCGTATCGGCGCGCCGGAAGCGCGGTCC
>NZ_RZSL01000730.1:0-2586 GCF_003997355.1 Mesorhizobium sp. M1E.F.Ca.ET.041.01.1.1
GTCAAGCAGTGGGCAGTTGAAATAAGATATTCCTCTGTCTAGTCTCCCGTCACCAGCCGCCGGAAGGGACCGGCGGCACGCTCAGAAGGAACCCGTTGAACGGTTCCGGAGCGTCAACACTCAAGGCGTGGTTGAGGGGCCGCGTCCAAAGGGAGAACTTCATGCTGAAAAATCTGCTGAAGGCGACCGTGTTCGCCACCACCATGGCCTTGGCGACCGGCGCCTTCTACACGCCGGCCTTCGCCGAAACCGTCTACAACCGCGGATCCGCCGCCGAGGCGGAGACGGTCGATCCGCACAAGACGTCGACGGTCTACGAAGCCGATATCATACGCGACCTGTTCCAGGGCCTCGTCATGCATGACCAGAAGACGAACCTCATTCCGGGCGCCGCCGAAAGCTGGACGGTATCCGACGACGGCACTGTCTACACCTTCAAGCTGCGCAAGGACGGCCTCTGGTCGGATGGCAGCCCGGTGACGGCGGACGACTTCGTCTATTCGTTCCATCGGCTGGAAGATCCGGCAACCGCTGCCGAATACGCCTCGATGCTCTATCCGGTGAAGGGCGCCGAGGACTTCAACACCAAGAAAGGCAAGGCCGAGGATATGGGCGTGAAGGCGATCGACGCCAACACGCTTGAAGTCACGCTGAAGGCTCCGACGCCCTACTTCCTCGAGATGCTGACCCATCAGGCGACCTATCCGGTCAACAAGGCTTCCATCGACAAGCTCGGCGCCGACTGGATCAAGCCGGGCAAGCTGGTCTCCAACGGCGCCTATACGCTGGCGGAGTGGGTCCCCAACGACCATATGAAATTGGTCAAGAACCCGAAGTTCTGGGACGCCGCGAGCGTCAAGCTCGACGTGGTCAACTACATCCCGACCGAGGATCGCTCTTCAGCGATGAAGCGCTTCGAGGCCGGTGAACTCGACAGCTATGGTGACCTGCCGACCGAACAGCTTGCCGATCTCAAAACCAAATTCGGTGACCAGGTCCGTGTCGGGCCATATCTCGGCACCTATTATTATGCGGTC
The DNA here is from genome assembly GCF_003997355.1 of Mesorhizobium sp. M1E.F.Ca.ET.041.01.1.1. Classification (NCBI taxonomy): domain Bacteria; kingdom Pseudomonadati; phylum Pseudomonadota; class Alphaproteobacteria; order Hyphomicrobiales; family Phyllobacteriaceae; genus Mesorhizobium; species Mesorhizobium sp. M1E.F.Ca.ET.041.01.1.1. Next base: position 1,038 of record NZ_RZSL01000730.1, read on the forward strand.
AAGACCGACAAGGCGCCTTGGGACAATGTCGAGCTGCGCAACGCCATCTCGATGGCGATCGATCGCGACTTCCTCGCCGAGAAGGTCTGGCAGAACTCGATGCTGCCTGGCTATTCGATGGTGCCTCCGGGCATCGAGGGCTACACGCCGGCACTGGCCAAATACGCCGACATGTCGCAGATCGACCGCGAGGATGCGGCCAAGAAGATCCTGGAAAAGCTGGGCTACACGCCTGAGCATCCGCTGAAGATGGAAATCCGCTACAACACCTCGGAGAACCATAAGAACACGGCGGTCGCCATCCAGGAACAACTGAAGCCACTCGGCGTCGAGGTGACGCTGCTCAACACCGACACCAAGACCCATTACGGCTTCCTCGAGCAGAAGGGCAACTACGACGTCGCCCGCGCCGCCTGGATCGCCGACTACAAGGATCCCGAGACCTTCCTCGGCATCTCGCGCAAGGCGAGCGGCAACAACTACTCGAACTACAACAGCCCGGCCTATGAGGCTGCCATGGACAAGGCGGCCGCCGCCGGCGGCAAGCCTGAGGAGCGCATGAAGGAGCTCGCCGCAGCCGAGCGCATCCTCGTCGACGACGTCGGCGAGATTCCGCTTCTCTACTACAGCTACCACGACATCGTTTCCTCGAAGGTGCATGGCTTCGACGACAATGTCATGGACATTCATCCGTCCCGCTTCATCTCCAAGGACTGACAAGAAACCTTGGCCGTGCCGCCGCTCTCTTTTTTTTGGGAGCGGCGGCCGCGGTCTGTCGTCGTGCCGGGCCGAAAGTCGGATTGGATTTTCGGGCATCCCGGTGCGAAGATCAGAGATGCCAGCGCGCTACGATCTCGTCTGGAGAGCCGTCGCCCTGGCTGAAGCGGGGCGCCGATGCTGCGTTATGTCTTCCGGCGGCTTTTGACCGCCATCCCGACGCTGTTCGTCATCGTGACGGTGGCGTTCTTCCTGATCCGTGTCGCGCCGGGCGGCCCGTTCAACCAGGAGCGGGGCCTGAGCCCCGAGATCAGGGCCAATCTCGAAGCCCAGTTCGGCCTCAACGATCCGCTCTGGCTGCAATATGTCCACTATCTCGGCAATCTTTTGCGCGGCAGTTTCGGCCCGAGCTACAACCTGCCGGATTTCACCGTCACCGAACTCTTCGCCAAGGGCCTGCCGATCTCGGTGCAGATCGGCACGTCGGCATTGGTGCTGGCGCTGATCCTGGGTTCCATCCTCGGCACGATCGCGGCGCTCAACCAGAACAAAATCGCCGACTATTCGGTGATCGCTTTAGCCACCGCCGGCAGCACCATCCCCACCTTCGTCACCGCGCCGGTGATCCAGCTCGTCTTCGGACTTTCCTGGAAGCTTTTGCCGATCGGCGGCTGGGGTGACGGCGCCTTAATCAACAAGGTCGGGCCTGTGCTGACGCTCGCTCTGCCGCAGATCGCGATCGTCGCCCGCCTGATGCGCGGCTCGATGATCGAGAGCCTGCGCTCGCACCATATCCGCACTGCCCGCGCGCTCGGCCTCTCCGACTGGTCGG
>NZ_RZSL01000731.1:0-2585 GCF_003997355.1 Mesorhizobium sp. M1E.F.Ca.ET.041.01.1.1
CGCCGCACGATGAACCGATGAACGTCGCCCACTCGCAGGCGGTCAAAATCCGGATCGTTGCCGCCAAACTGTTCGTCCAGGAACCCACGAACAATCGGCAGATAGTTCGTCAATGTCGATGCCGAGAGACCACGCTCCTTGCGCAGGAATTCCCCAAATGCGTCGATCAGCTTACCCTTGGCGCTCATATCGACCTCTGGCAGCAGCACCGGCACGCCGCCCGTGTCGCGCAGATATCGGAGCAACTGCCGAATGGTCCAGGCATCGCCACGCCTCGGGCGCAAACCAAGTTCCGTCAGAAATCGATCTGCGTCCTCTTCCCCGAGCAAGCTCAGCGGAACATCCTGCCTCTCCACCCAAGCACTGAAACCGGCCAGGAGCTTAATCTTCTGCTGAACAGTCGTTTTGGCGTATCCCTGGCCATCGAGCAAAGCCTCGAAATCATCCAGGTGGCTAGCCAATCGGCCTCTCCAGCGATCTTTGGCTAGCGCCTCATTCAGATCAATCATCGTCTGTCTCCCTATAGCGTGGGAAAGTCCACGCTCAGAAAGAGCAGCCGAATAATGTCGAGCAATCAACGGCCGACGCTGATCCAATTACTTGCAATCATGAGAAAATTACGCCGCGGCGATGGCGTCACTCGGAATAATCCGGCACTCGGAGTTATGCCGTAGATCATGCACGTGAGCCGGCGTTCCTCCTGGCGGGATCGCGATGTTCAGCTCGGCCGCGAGCGAATGAAAAATGATGCTGATTGTGCCCGGGTTCACGGGTCGGCCTTTCATGAAAGAAAACAGCGGTGTGTCGGCCGCAACCGAAGCCAGGTGCTGCGATCGCGACGCCATGAACGCATAGAGTCGCTGTGCCAGTTGCGGTCCCATGGGAATGAGCCTCGACTTGGAAAACTTCGTCTCGCGGATGGTGAGGACGTCACGATTGCGATCGACATCCCGCCACCGCAGGCGCGCAACCTCGCCGACGCGCAGACCAAGCCCGAACAGCAGGCTGAAGATGGTGGCATAGGCGGGACCGCGAAGCAGAGCGTTGTTCCGATCCGCGAGTTCGGCGGCGCGATCGATGAGTTGTTGGGCAGTCCGCAGATCCAGGATGCAGGGCGGTCTTGGATTACCTCGGCGGCGCGGCTTCATCGTGACGGGGGAGCGATCGATAACGTCGTGTTCGACCATCCACTCGAACAGCCGGCCGACGACACCGATAAGATGGTTGAAGCTTCGCGGCCGCGAGCGCGGACGGCTCAGGAAAAAAGCATCGAGGAGCGCCGGGGTGATCTCCGCGAGGGTCTTGACGCCCCGTGCGTTCAGATAGCCGTCGAGCATCCGCAGCACCTTGTCTTCGACGTCGTAGCGCCGGTTGAGCGCGCGCTTGTGGCGAATGAAAGTGACGATGTGGGGCGCGATCGGGCTTGAAGGCTCGGGAAGACGGGGGCTCATTGCAGATCCTCCCCGTCGCCAAGAGCGACTTCACGCAAGCCGTCCACCTGGACCTTGGCGTAGATCATCGTGGAAGAGGCCGAGCGATGCCCGACATAATCGCCGATGGTCTTGAGCGGAAAGCCGTTGTCCACCAGCCTCTGGACGCAGGCATGTCGCAACGTATGGGAACCGGGCCACGGGAATGCCCGCCCTATGCAGGTACTTGCTGGTCATGGCCGACACCGCGGCCTGCGTCAGTGGCGATCGCGGCGCTAGGTATCGCCAGAAGATCTGTCGGCCCTGCACATCAGGCCGCCCATTCTTCAGATAGTCGATGATCGCCTCGCCGATGACGGGGGCCAGCGGATAAGCAGTGCTATGATCGGCCTTGCGCTCCCGCACGTGTAATCGGTCGCGCTTCCAATCGATGTCGTCGAGCGTCAGCGCCGCAACCTCGCGGGCGCGCAGGCCATATGTGATCATCAGCAACAGCATGGCGTAATCGCGTCGGCCAACGACGGTGCGGAGATCGACCTGATCGAGCATCTTCTGGACGGAATCCCAACTGATCGATCGCGGTATGTCGGCCAGCCGATAGTGCTGGGGCACCTCGACCTGCTTGCTGATGTCGCGTTGCAGGAGGCCTTCTCTGTTCGCATATCGAAGGAAAATGCGCAGCGTGCTGGCAATGCTCACCATCGCCCTGGGACCGAAATCCCGGGCCATCGTCGTGATGTATCCCGTGACCACGGGCAATGACAACGCCGCGAGTTCGCATCCAACGTCCTGGAGATATCGTTCGAACCGGCGCAGATAGTGCCGATAGTGGAAAATCGAACTCGGACGCAGGCCGCGTTCTTCACGAAGATAGTCGAAGAATCCCGGCGCCTGGGTAGCGAAAGGGATCGGCCAAGCTGTTCTACGGCTGGTGGTATCCGACTTCGAGACGACCTGGCTGAAGAAATGCCGCACAATGCCCCCGACGAAGTTGCGATCGCGTCGACACGCATCAGCGGATCGATCGGCGCGACGAGCAGATAGCCAGTCGACAGCGAATGCTTCAACGAGCGCTTCCGCCTGGTCGGTATGGTTGACGTTGCGTGCTGCAGTGAAATCCGCGAACGCAGTCAAGATCGGGACGCGCCGATAGAT
>NZ_RZSL01000732.1:0-2581 GCF_003997355.1 Mesorhizobium sp. M1E.F.Ca.ET.041.01.1.1
ACCAGATTGTTCCAGAATTGATCGACGTTTTCCGCTCCCGGGAACCTGCCCGCCATGCCGATGATCGCGACAGCGTTGCGGTTCTGTTCGGCCTTGCTTTCGCTTGCGGCCACCCCAATTGGCTTCTCAAGATACGAAGTGAGGCGAGGGGCGTCGGAAATTGCGGCCAAGTGCGCTGCGAGCGTTCTTATGGTGGGATGCTCGAATAGATCCAGAATCTTGCAATCAATGCCCAAACGATCGTGGATACGCGCCTGAACCTGAACAATGGCCAGGGAATGTCCACCAACATCGAAGAAATTGTCTTCAACGCCGATGGAGTCCACCTGCAGAATGTCCTTCCAGATGTCAGCCACTTCTGTCTGTAACCCACCAGTCGGTAAAGTGGCGGCCTTCGATGTCGAGCCGTCTCTCTTCGGCTCGGGAAGAGCGCGCCGATCGATCTTGCCGCTGCGATTGGTTGGTAGCTGTGGAAGGAACACGAACTGTGAGGGAACCATGTAGCCAGGCAGCGCGGCGCGCAGGAAAGCCTGGAGTTCATCGATGTCCTCCGAACTTTCCGATCGCCTCACCACGTACGCTGTCAGGCTCGCATTTTCAACGGCACGGTTTGTCAGCGTGACGCAGCATGCTTTGATGTTCTTATGCTCCATCAGACATTGCTCGATTTCGGCAAGCTCGACCCGCATGCCGCGAAATTTGATCTGTCCGTCTTTTCGGCCCAGGAACTCAATCGTGCCATCTGACCGATACCGGGCCAGATCCCCAGTCCAGTAGAGCCTGGCTTGCGGATCATCATCGAACGGGTTTGGCCGGAAAACCTCGCGCGTGAGGTCATTGTGATTAATGTAGCCGCGAGCTAGGCCGACGCCCCCGATACAGAGCTCGCCGATTGCGCCAACCGGAGCCGGGTTACCATAGCGGTCGAGGATGTAAGCCTTGGTATTGATGGCAGGGCGCCCTATGGGTGGCTTCTGCCCGCCAGGTTTCACCTCGCTCCTTATGCAATAGACGGTCGTTTCGGTTGGCCCATAAGAATTGAAGACGCGGCGTTTCTCACCCCATCGCTCAACGAGGCTTGGCGGCAACGGCTCTCCGCCTGACTTGATCACGGTGAGATCAGGAAGATCAGTAGACGGCAAGGAGGCCCATGCTGTCGGTGTGAGACCGGCTGCGGTAATGCGCTCACGGCGCATGAAGTCGACAAGCTCTGCTCCGGGCAGCGCCGCTGATGGGGGCGCCAGGCACAATCGACCCCCAGAAGAAAAGGCCAGCATAAAATCGAACAGCGATGCGTCAAATCCGCAGGAAGCGAACTGTAGTACCCGGCTATCCGCACTCAGTTGATAGGTGCGTTTTAGATCCTCCGCCATGTTGCAGGCGCTTCGATGTTCAACCATCACGCCTTTCGGCTGACCCGTGGAACCGGATGTATAGATAACGTAAGCCAAATCCGAGGGACCGGCGGGGCAGTGCGGAGGAGTGACTTCGTGCAGGGCGATTTCGGTGTGGTCCTGGTCGAGGAGAACCACCGCGCATCCATTCGCACCTTCAATGTTTCGCCCCGACAGGGCACCCCCGAACGCCTGTTCTGTAAGCTCTGCCTTGCTGATCACTGCAGTGGCTTCAGCGTCCCGCACCATGAAATGTAGGCGCTGGGGTGGGAGTCTAGGATCGAGAGGAAGATGGACGGCGCCCGCCTTCAAGACAGCTAGAAAGCCGACAATGAGATCGCACGAACGCTCAACGAGAACGCCGACCACGTCTCCAAGGCGCACACCTTTTGAAATCAAATGATGGGCAAGCCTGTTTGCCCTTTGCTCAAGTGCTGTATAGCTGAGCGCCTCCGATGGGCAGCTGACGGCAATATTGTCTGGGTAAGCGGCAGCCTGCGCTTCGATCAGGTTGTGCAGGCAAATGTCCGAAGGAAAAGGTGCAGATGTGTCATTAAAATCACGCAGAAGCTGGTGCTCCTCCTCTGGCGTCAGAAAACTATAATCGCCTATCCGTCGCCCTGGCGCATCTGCAATCGCCTCAAGCAACAACTGATACTGCTTGGTCAGCCGCTCGATGGTGCTGCGATCCCACAAATCCGCATTGTATACGGCGTCAAGGCGGACGCTTTGTTTTCCAGCGAGGATGCGAAAATCAAGATCGATCCAGACGTCGGTCTCGCAAAGTCGGATTTGCGCAGGCAAGCCGCAGAGGTCGACGTCGCATCGCCTGAAGCCAAGAGAACTCACCGCCTCCGGGATGAAGTTGAAAACAGCTTGCGCAAGCGGGTTGCGATCAGGTGCAGGAGGGAGCTTTAGCTTCTCCAGCAGTAGGGGAAGAGGAAAATACTCGTGGCTACGCGCGCAGCGCATGAGCTCACGAACCCGCTGCAAATGGTCGAGGAAAATGGAATTTTCGGAAAGATCCTGCCGTAGGGCCGCCAGTGTCACAAAGTAGCCGAAGGTCCCCGAAAAATTTCCGGCCGGACGACCGAGGCGTGGCACGTAAAGGGTGATGTCGTCCTGGTCGCCGTAACGATGCAGCAGGACGTAATAGGCAGCAAGCAGCACGGTGGCGAGCGTCACTT
>NZ_RZSL01000733.1:0-2580 GCF_003997355.1 Mesorhizobium sp. M1E.F.Ca.ET.041.01.1.1
GTTCAAGCAGAACACCAGCGAGACGACCGGATTGAAATGCGCTCCTGAGACCGCCCCGAGGATGGTAATCAAGACCACAAGCATGGTGCCGGTCGCAAGCGCGTTGCCCAGCAGCGCCAGCGCCGCGTCATGCGTCAGCGTGTCGGCCATGATGCCGGAGCCGACCACGGTTGCAACCAGGAAGCCGGTGCCCAGGGCCTCGGCGGCGAACCGGCGCGGAAGATCGAAGGCTTTCATTTACACGTTGCCTCGCCCGGCCGGCAGCATGGTGCTGCAAGCGCCGGCGCGCATATCTCCGGGCGGCCGGAGCAGCAATCCTCCATCAGGAAGCGGATCAGGCCGGACAGAGCGTCGTATTCTGCGCTGTAGAGGATCGAGCGCGCGTCGCGCCGCTGCGTGACCAGGCCGGCGCGCTCCAGCTCCTTGAGATGGAAGCTGACGTTGGACGGTGAGACCTCGACCTGTTCGGCGAGCGCACCAGCGGCAATGCCATCAGGCCCGGCAACCACCAGCAGTCGCAGAACGCGCAGGCGCGTCTCCTGCGACAGGGCGCCAAAGACGATCAGGGCTCGATGTTCGTCCACGTTTCAATAATCCTTGAAATATCGAAGCGAGAAATAGCCAAGATGCTCTCTCCCGACAACCGAAAAATCGCCCCTGCTCTGAGAGGGCCCGTCGGGTCCAACTATCGGCGACTTCCCGACGCGCTGGCCACCCCACAACGCTCGAGCGTATAGCTCCCCCAAAGGACGAGGTGGCGGCGCGGCCCTGGATGGCGAGCGCACGCCGGGGGACGGTTCCAGGCCAGTACCGGGGAAGGAGAAACGAAAAAGGGAAGAGGAGGCTGCTCGCTGATCGGGCTGGCCGCCGCCGCTTACGCTCAACCGCGCCGCTCGCGATCCCGGCCCGTCGTCCTGCGCAGGGCTGAAAGCCCCGCTTGTCCGGCCAGGCAGGGATGCTCGGCCGCAGTTGCGCCGGCCCGCCCGTTCCGCGGTGCCGGGGATGTCTTCAGGAAGAAGACCAGAAAAGACGGCTTCAACGGCCGCCTCAATCTCGAAAGGAACATCCCCATGCATCTCATCAAAGTCGATCCGCGCGCGCTGAAGGATAATCCCGACCGTACGCGCCAGACAAAATCGTCACCGCAGGCCGACGCGCTGCTCCTGGCCACCATCAAGGCAGTCGGGATCGTGCAGCCGCCCATCGTCGCGGCTGAGGTTGACGGCGGCAATGGCTATATCATCAATGCCGGCCATCGCCGGGTGAAACAGGCGATTGCCGCAGGTCTCGAGGAAATCGAGGTCCTGGTCGAGGAAGCCGCAGGCGACAACGGCGCCATGCGCTCGATGATCGAGAACGTGGCTTTCTCGCCCCTCAATCCCGTCGACCAGTGGCGGGCGATCGAACGCCTGGTCGCGCTCGGCTGGACCGAGGAGGCAATCGGCGTTGCGCTCGCGCAGCCGCTGCGCCAGATCCGAAAACTGCGACTGCTGGCAAACGTCCTTCCCGCCATGCTCGACCACATGGCCAGGGGCGACATGCCCAACGAAAGCCAGCTGCGCACGATCGCTTCCGCCTCGCTTGAAGACCAAAGGCAAGGCTGGAAGAAGCACAAGCCGTCGAAGGCCGATCCGCAGGTGTCGTGGTGGAGTGTGGCGCAGGGCCTCACAAAGACCCGCATGTATGCGCGCGATGCAAGCTTCGGCGACGACCTGGCGCAGGCCTACGGCATCGCCTGGGTCGAGGACCTGTTCGCGCCAGCCGACGAGGATAGCCGGTATACGACCGACGTCGAGGCTTTCCTCGGCGCCCAGCAGGAGTGGATGACGAACAATCTGCCCAGGAAGGGTATGCTCGTCGAAGTCAACGGTTGGGGCCAGCCGGAACTGCCGAAGAAGGCAGAGCGGGTCTACGGCAAGCCCGCGAAGTCGGACTGCACGGCGATGTATCTCGACCGCGACGGCAAAGTGCAGTCGGTGCACTACCGTCTCCCCGAGGCCAAGAAGGTCAAGGCCAAGGGCGACAGCGGCGCCGGCACCGACGGTGCGGACGACGCCGGCATCGTCTCGGCGTCGCGCCCGGATGTCACCCGCAAGGGCATCGAGATGATCGGCGATTTGCGCACCGACGCGCTGCATGAGGCGCTTGCCCGCGCGCCGATCGAGGACGACACGCTGATGGCGCTGCTTGTTCTGGCCTTCGCCGGCCAGAATGTCAGCGTCGCATCCGGCGCCCGCGACATCTCCTATTTTGGAGCCGCAAGCCTCGGCGAACACGCAGCGCGCTTGTTCAATCCGGAGGGCGTCCTCGAATTCGACATCGACACGTTGCGCGCCGCGGTGCGGTCGCTGCTGATTGACGTGCTCTCCTGCCGTGAGAACAGGTCGAACAGCGGCATTGTCGCGCGCGTGGCCGGCGATGCGATCGACGCGGATGATTTTCTGGCCAACATGGGAAACGAGGAATTCCTCTCCTGCCTGTCGCGCGCGGCACTGGAAGGCTCATGCAAGGATACGCCGGTCCTGCCGCGCCAGAAGGTCAAGGACACTCGCGCAGCACTCGTCGAGCACTTCAGGGAAG
>NZ_RZSL01000734.1:0-2572 GCF_003997355.1 Mesorhizobium sp. M1E.F.Ca.ET.041.01.1.1
CGCCGGAAGAGCGCGATATGCTGCTCAACCAGCCGATGATCCAGCCGACGCTGGCGCTTGCCGCGGAGGCCGATGTCACCTTCGTCGGCATCGGCGACCTTGGCCCGAAGGCGCCGCTCTATGAGGACGGCTTCATCTCGGAAGGGGAGCTCAAGGCATTGCAGAAAGCCGGCGGCGTCGCCGAGATCGTCGGCTGGGTGTTCGACCGCGAGGGCCGCATGATCGAAGGCATCACCAACGATCGCGTGTCCTCCGCGGCCTTGCCGTCGCGCGAGAAGTCGCTGGTCATTGCGCTGGCCATGGGCGAGCGCAAGTTGCCGGGCATCCTGGCCGCCGTGAACCGGCGGCTGGTCAACGGCCTCATCACCGACGAGCGGACGGCGGCGGCGTTGCTTGCGGGCGCATGAAATCGGGCCCCAGCTTCATCATCCAGCATCCGCCAAACGATTGTTGATAAAAAAGAACCGCCTATCGGGAAGGCCCGCGCGGATCGTTGCCGTCGAGGAAGCCCATGTCGCGCTGTAGATGCGGCGACAGGTCTCGAACATCGACATAGCCGCGCCGGCGGCTGGCGAACCATGAAAACTCCCGCGCCAACAGCGAAATCGAACTGCGGGCCGGGGACGAAACGACTTTTTCCTGTATCGTGGTCATGATCATCAGCCTTCGCCATGCTTGAACTGGGTTGATCGTCGACCCCACATATCGGTGTTAGCGGCCAGTGCTTCCAATCAAACGTCGATCATGACCCATAAAGAGGCCTTATGCCCGATCTCAGCGCCCGACAGTTTGCCCAACTCCCGCCGCTGCAGGCGATCCGCGTGTTCGAGGCCGTGGCCAGGCACCTTTCCTTCACCAAGGCCGCCGAGGAACTCGGCATGACGCAAGCCGCCGCGAGCTATCAGATCAAGCTGCTCGAGGAACGCATCGGCGCGCCCTTGTTTCTGCGCCGGCCCAAGCAGATCGAGCTGACCGAGCCCGGCCAGCGCCTGGCGCCGGCCGTCAGCGAGGCGTTTTCGTTGCTGAGCGGCGCCTACTCGGCCGCCCGCGCCGGCGCGGAAGGCGTGCTTTGCGTTTCCACCTTGCTTACTTTCGCCTCGAACTGGCTGGCGCAGCATCTGGGCTCTTTCCAGGTCGCGCATCCCGCGCTGGCCGTGCGCGTCGATACCTCGAACCGCGTCGTCGATTTCGCCCGCGAGGACATCGACATAGCCATCCGGTCCGGCGGCGGCAAATGGCCGGGCGTGGAAACGCATATGCTGTTCAAGGCCGACTTCACCCCGGTGCTCAGCCCCAGGCTCGCGGCCAGCATCGGCGGCGTCAACGAACCGGCCGACCTGCTCAAGCTCCCCATCCTCGATCCGGGCGACATCTGGTGGCAGGAATGGTTCGCGCTCGCGGGTCTGCCGGCCGAGGAACTCGCCAGCCGCCCCGGCACCAGCATGGGCGCGCAGGCCTATGAGGCGAATGCCGCCATGGCCGGCCACGGCGTGGCGATCCTGACCAGGGCGCTGTTCAAGAACGAACTTGCCGACGGCCGGCTGATCCAGCCCTTCGACCTGGTCGGCGACGATGGTCATGCCTACTGGCTGGTCTATCCCACGGCGCGGCGCAACGTGCCGAAGATCCGCGCCTTCCGCGATTGGATCCTTGCCGAGATCGCCTGCCAGTAACCGGACGCGGCTACCGGCCACCGAACCTGTCTCCCGTTACGCGCCGCCCAGGCAGGGTGTGGCGTCGATTTGTGCTGCGCTGCAGCATCGATTCAGCCTTGACATAATTCACGCTAAGTGAGTAATTGCTCACAGCCAAGGCAAATGCTCATCTTGGTTTTAGGGAGGAATTGATGAAACTTCGCACGCTCACCCTGGGCCTGTTGTCGGCCAGCGCCCTCGCTTTCGCCGCGCATGCCGAATCCATCACCATCGCCACCGTCAACAACGGCGACATGGTCCGCATGCAGAAGCTGACGGACGACTTCACGAAGGCCAACCCCGACATCAAGCTCAACTGGGTCACGCTTGAAGAGAACGTGCTGCGCGAGCGCGTCACCACCGATATCGCCACCAAGGGCGGCCAGTACGACGTGATGACCATCGGCACCTATGAGGTCCCGATTTGGGCAAAGCAGAGCTGGCTCTTGCCGCTCGACAAGCTTGGCGACGACTACGACGTCAAGGACATCATCCCGGCCATTGCCGGCGGCCTTTCGGTCGACGGCAAGCTCTACGCCGCGCCCTTCTACGGTGAGAGCTCCTTCGTCATGTACCGCAAGGACCTGATGGAGAAGGCCGGCCTCAAGATGCCCGATGCCCCGACCTGGGACTTCATCAAGCAGGCTGCCGACAAGATGACCGACCGCGCCAATGGCGTGAACGGCGTCTGTCTGCGCGGCAAGGCCGGCTGGGGCGAGAACATGGCCTTCCTCACCGCCATGTCGAACTCCTTCGGCGCCCGCTGGTTCGACGAGAACTGGAAGCCGCAATTCGACCAGCCTGAATGGAAGAACACGCTGCAGTTCTATGTCGACCTGATGAAGGCCGAATCGGCCTTCATCAGGTCGACATAGAAC
>NZ_RZSL01000735.1:0-2567 GCF_003997355.1 Mesorhizobium sp. M1E.F.Ca.ET.041.01.1.1
CCTGAGCGACAGGCCTTCGAGGAAGGTGATGATGACGGCGGGGCGGCCGGCGAGCATGCCGATGACGGTGCCGTCATGCGCGGTGACCGGAAGCGGGCAGGAAATGCCCTTTCGCGCGAGATGGCCCATCAGGCCGAGGAAGAACGGCAGATCGTCCTTGTCGACGCGCTTCTCGTAGAGCGTCAGGATGTAGGAGCCGGTGGAGGCATGGACCAGGAAATTCGTATTCTCGGTGCCCTCGGCGATGCCCTTGTAGGACAGGAGCTCGCCCACCGGATAGGCTTTCAGGAAGGTGGTGAGCTCGCCTTCGTTGACGTCGGTGTAGACGGCCATCTGGGTTCACGCGGCTCCGTTGACGAAGGCCATGTCGGCCGCCGTCAGTTCGACATCGCGCAACACCCGCATCACCGGAAAATCCTCCGTTTCCGTGGCTGTAATGGCCAGATCGATGGTGACGTCGAAGCGTTGCCGGAACGCGTCGATGATCTCGTCGACGATGATTTCCGGCGCCGAAGCGCCGGCCGACAGACCGAGCGTCGAAATCCCGCCGATCTCATCCCACGGAATTTCGGAAGCCCGCTGCACGAGAAGCGACATGCGGGCGCCGGCCCGCTCCGCCACTTCGACAAGCCGCCGCGAGTTGGACGAGTTGGGAGCGCCGACGATGAGGAAAAGGTCGGCGCCGGCGGCCGTTTCCTTCACCGCTTCCTGGCGGTTGGTGGTGGCATAGCAGATCGATTCGGCAGCAGCAGCGTGCAATTCGGGAAACCGCTGCTCAAGCGCCCGGATGATGCCGGCCGTATCCTCGACCGACAGCGTGGTCTGGGTGACGAAGCCAAGCGCCGCCGGGTCCGCCGGCACGAAGCGCGCGGCATCCGCCTCGGTCTCGATCAAGGTGACCGCGCCGTCCGGCAACTGGCCCATCGTGCCGATCACTTCCGGGTGGCCGGCATGACCGATCAGCAGCACGTGGCGGCCGAGCCGCTGGTGGCGCATCGCCTGCTTGTGCACCTTCGACACCAGCGGACAGGTGGCGTCGAGATAGAAGAGGTCGCGCGCCTCGGCGTCGGCCGGCACCGATTTCGGCACGCCATGCGCGGAAAAGACGACGGGCGACTTCCGATGCTCGGGCGGGATCTCGGACAGTTCCTCGATGAACACCGCGCCCAGGCTTTGCAGCCCCTCGACGACATAGCGGTTGTGCACGATTTCGTGGCGGACATAGACCGGCGCGCCGTATTTCTTCAGCGCCAGCACGACGATCTGGATGGCGCGGTCGACGCCGGCGCAAAAGCCGCGCGGCTGGCAGAGCCTGATCGTCAGCGGTGGCTTTTTCTCAATCATCAAAACGAGCCGGTTCAGTCGGAAAGCTGGAGGCGAAATGAGGCGTGCACCCCTGCCCTGTCAAGAGCGGCGGCGTTCACCCTTCTTTCGGCGGGCGACGAAGCCTGAGGATCAGCACGGCCGCAAGGGTGGCCGCCAGGCCATACCAGGTGACGGCATACTGCAAATGATTGTTCGGCAGATCGATGATGGTGACGCCGCCAACCGGCAGGCCGCCGGGATTCGGCGCCTTGTCGGCATCGATGAAGAACGGTACCAGCACGGCGCCTGCCGGAAGGCCGGCGCTGGCGGCCATGACGTCGCGGTCCTTCCAGTAGAAGATGTTCTTGGCGACATCGTTGTCGGGCAGCATCATCGAGGGTTTTTCCGGCAGCGGATTGCGGGCAAGCCCGGTCACGGTCACCGTGCCGGCGACCTCGCCATGCCGGCGTTTGGCCGGATCCTTGAGATCGTAGGGAACGAAGCCGCGATTGACGAGCACGAAGCGGCCGTCGTCGAGCCGCAAGGGTGTGTAGACGTTGAAGCCGGTATCGCCTTCCCAGGTGGAGAAGAAATGCCGCTCGCCCTGGTGCAGGAAGGTGCCGCTCACCGTCACCGGGGTGTAGTCGACATCATGGGTGGCGGCGAATTCCTTTTCGACATCCGCCAGCGGCAAGGGTGCTGCATGGATGCGCCTGTCGATGGTCTCGAGCAGCCCTTCCTTCCAGTGCAGGCGCTGGACCTGCCAGGTGCCGAGCCCTACGAGAATGGCGAATAGGACAAGGCCGAGCCCAAGCAGCAACGCCTTGCGCGGCCGCGGACGGCCGGCAGTCGAGCCGGTTGCACCGCTCATTGACCGGCGTCCAGCCTGCCTTCGGAAGCCTTTTTGCTGTATTGCATGGTGATCAGCACGCCCTTGATCAGGCGCAGCGCCGTCAGGCAAAGCACCAGAGCCAGCGGGATCCACAATATGAAATGCAGCCAGAGCGGCGGGCTGAGCGTCACCTCCATCCACAGCGCCAGGCCGACGACGATGAAGCCGATGATCAGGATGACGAACACAGCCGGACCGTCGCCGGCATCGGCGAAGGAATAGTCGAGGCCGCAATTGTGGCAGCGCTTGCCGACGGTGAGGAACCCGGAGAACAGCTTGCCCTCGCCGCAGCGCGGGCAGCGACCATGCAGGCCGGCCGAAACCGGGTCGATGGGTGGCCAGATCGCCTTGTCTTCGCTCATGTCAGCAC
>NZ_RZSL01000736.1:0-2564 GCF_003997355.1 Mesorhizobium sp. M1E.F.Ca.ET.041.01.1.1
AGCTCTACGAGCTTGCCGGCCAGACCACGCCAAAGCCGGGCTTGATCCGCGTCGCGGGCGGCGGCACCGCGATCGAGGTCGAGGTCTGGCGGCTTCCTGCCGAGGCGTTCGGCCGCTTCGTCGCCGCCATCCCGCCACCGCTCGGCATCGGCACCATCGAGCTCGACGATGGAACATCGGCGAAGGGTTTTCTGGCCGAGACCGCCGGTCTGTCGGCGGCAACGGATATCTCCGCCTATGGCGGCTGGCGCAGCTTCCTCGCCAGGACCCAGCAAGCGCAACGATAGCCGGAAAGCCTTCCTTCCAGCTGAACGACGGGAATCTCGTCGGCTCGGAGGTCGAGGTGCGCCTTGCCGGCAGGCGCTTCGAGGTCCGGGTCACCTGGAATCGCTTCGCACGCATGATGCCCGCTCCGTTGGGTCAGCCGGGACACCGCCCTGGCCTCACTTGCCGCGGCGCGCGTTAACCGTCTATCGTGCGGCTCGAAAATCGCCAGCCAAGCATCCCCGGCGGCGGATTGCTTGACGAAACGGATTTCAGGGCGGACGAAGCAGCGCATAGCCAATGGCCGACAAAACACAATTCGGACTGACTGCCCTCGACACGATACCCCTGCATGAGAAAGTCTATCTGGAACTGGTGCGGGCGCTGATGTCGGGTCAGTTCCAGCCCGGCCAGAAGCTGACTTCGCGCAAGCTCGCCAAGGAGCTCGGCACCAGCGACATGCCGGTGCGCAGCGCCTTCATGAGGCTGCAGGCACTCAGGGCGCTGAGCCCGATGCCGAACGGCAGCGTCGAGGTGCCGATGATCTCGGCCGATCGTTTCCAGCAGTTGACCGATGTGCGCACGATCCTCGAAGGCACGGCCACCGAACTCGCGACAAAACGCATCAACGGCAACAATCTGCGCGCCATCCGTCGCCACTGCACCGAGCTCACCCAGGCCGCCCGCAGCGGCGACATCGACGATTATCTGCGCAAGAACCACGACTTCAAATTCTCGATCTACCGCCACTGCGGCAATGAGCAGATGATCTTCCTGATCGAGACGGTGTGGATGCAGGTGGGGCCTTTCCTCCGGAACCTGCGCATCGGCTTCGAGGACGACCTCGCCGGCATTCTCGGCATCGACTATCACGAGGAAGCCGTCGCGGCGATCGAGGCTGGCGACGGCAAGCGGGCACGCGCGGCCATCGTGCGCGACATCGACGAGGGGGCCGCGCATATTCTCAAGCAGATCAGGTTCCCTCATTAGGAAGCCTTCGAGATTTGGGTGAAAGCGCGCCAACCTCGTCATTCCAGGGCGGAGCAGGAGCGCAGCTCCGTCGCGGAGACCCTGGAATCCATGCCGTTACCTTGGCCGTGGAGTACAGCGGAGCAGAATTCTGGAACGCAGCGGCGCCTTTATGTCACGGCATGGATTCTCGGGTCTGCGCCGCGTCGCTGCGCTCCTTGCTCCGCCCGAGAATGACGAAGATAAGGCTTCGGCCCAATTCTCAAATCCTGACTTGGCTTTCCTTCACTCGCCAGCTATGTTGCGATCGCAGATCGCACAATATGGACCCGAAATGCCGCCCGATATCCCAGCTAGTGAATTGAAAAAATGAAGGAACCTCGCCTGGATCCCCTCCAGGACGGTCTTCAGGAACTCATAAGCTGCAAAATGGATATCGTAGCCGAAATGGCTACAGAAGAACCAGGGGCTGGAAATTGGGCGATGCAATTGCGGACGTTTTGAACTGGCTTGAAAGCAGGAACGACATCCAGAGCCTGCGGGCGGCTGTGTGCGACCTGAACGGCATCATGCGCGGCAAGCGCATTCCGGTCGAGCAGGCGCGCAAGGCACTCGAAGGCAAGCTGCGCATGCCCTATTCGGCGATCGGGCTCGACATCTGGGGCGAGGACATCGAAGGCAACGCCCAGGTCTTCTCGACCGGCGACGCCGACGGGCTTTGCCAGTGGACAGGACGCGGCATCCTGCCGGTCAACTGGACAGCGCATCCGACGGCGCTGTTGCCGCTATGGCTGGCGGACGATGCCGGCGCGCCCTATCTCGGCGACCCGCGCCGCGCGCTGGCCCGCATCCTCGACCGCTATGCCGCGCTTGGCCTGACGCCGGTTACCGCCACCGAGCTGGAATTCTACCTCGTCGACTTGACGTCGCAGCGGCCTGTCGGTCCGGTTTCACCGGTCACCGGGCGGCGTCTCGATTCCGACGCGGCGCTTTCGATCGACGAGATCGACGATTTCGAGGCCTTCATCCACGACATCTACGAAGCTTGCCGCATGCAGGGAATTCCGGTCGACACCGCGATCGCCGAGAACGGCGTCGGCCAGTTCGAGATCAACCTCAACCATGTGCCGGACGCCTTGCGGGCCGCGGACGACGCCGTGCTTTTCAAGCGCACCGTGAAGGGCATCGCCCGCAAGCACGGCTTTGCCGCCTGCTTCATGGCCAAGCCCTATGGCGAACGCGCCGGCAACGGTTTTCACGTCCATTTCAGCGTCCTCGACAAGGAAGGCCGCAATATCTTCGACGACGGCAGCGACCAGGGCTCGGAAACC
>NZ_RZSL01000737.1:0-2561 GCF_003997355.1 Mesorhizobium sp. M1E.F.Ca.ET.041.01.1.1
ATCATCAGGTGGCCGCTGCCGCCATAGACGATGCGGGTCGCGCCGGGCACGCCCGACAGCCGCACGCGCGCCGGCAGCTTCAGGTTGGAGACCAGATAGGTGCCGGGCGGCAGGAACACCGGCGCGTTGCGATCGCTGGCGTCAGTGAGCATCTTGGTGAAAGCCTTGCTCTGGTCGTCCAGCGTGCCCGGCTGCACGCCGATCTCGACGGCATTGATCGAACCGCGCATTGCGGCCATTTCGATGCCGGGCAGCACCTTCGCCGACGCCTTGCCGGCAAGGAGCCCGGCGGCGGCAAAGCCTGCGCTCCGGGCAAGCAGCGTTCGTCTGTTCAACATCGGCACAGGTCCTGGCGTTTCGCCCGGTCCGTCGCAGGAATCGTGCCAGGGCTGGCTCGTTGGCAAATCGCTTGTGCAGTCGCCGCGCCGGGCCTAAGTTCATTGCATGAGCAGAGCTTTTACCCGCGAAGAAGACAGCGAAAATGCCATTGCCGGCGTCGGCGAGCGGCCGATCAGCACGCACCGCAATCTGGTGACGGAGCGGGGCCTCGCGATGATCGAGGACAATCTCGCCGAGCTGCGCGATCTGATGGCCAAGGCTGAAAGGCGGGGCGACCGCGAACGCCTTGCGGTCGTGTCGCGCGACCTGCGTTACTGGACCGCGCGGCGCGAGAGCGCCGAGCTTTCCGAGCCGGAGCCAGGCAGCGACGTGGTCCGCTTCGGCATGGGCGTCACGCTGGAAGGCGACGACGGCAAGAAGGTGCATTGGCGGATCGTCGGCGAGGATGAGGCAAATCCGTCAAAGGGCAGCATTTCCCATGTCTCACCGATGGCTTTGGCCCTCTTCGGCAAGAAAGTCGGCGAGGTCGCCGCCGTCAACGGCAAGGAATGGGAGATCGTCAAGCTCTCGGACAAGGCCGAGAACTAGTTCCTTGGCAGAGAATTTGGCCGGTCGGCTGTGCTTGCGTTGGGCAGGTCACGGGGTTGGAGATTGGCCGAAATGTCCCTCCTGTCGTCATTTTAGGGCGGAGCGACGCGAAGCGGAGCGTAGACCCTAGAATCCATTCCGTGACTTCCGAGCGCTGCCGCGGTGCAGAGTTCTGCTCCGCTGCACTCTTTGATCAGGGTCACGGAATGGATTCCAGGGTCTCCGCGACGCCGCTTCGCGGCTGCTTTGCCCTGGAATGACGAAGCTGGGAGGCTTTGGCCAATCCGCAACGTTTGCGCTGATTTTCACCGGAACGCGCAGTGAAAATCGTCTCTGCTGGCCTCTATTTTACTAGCTTGCGCAGTGCGGTTTCGTATTTGTCCATGACATTGCGGGCGGCGTCCATTTGCCGTTCGTGGTTGCCGCCGCGGACTGGCCTTAGAATGACGCCGTCGTCGGTTTCGATGATCTGAAGCTCGTCGCCAACTTGAAGGTTCAAGCTGTCGAGCATTTCGCGAGGCAGCAGCAAGGCCCCCGATCCGTCCTCAAGCGTATGGATGATCGTCTTAAACATTATCGCGCCGTGGTTGTGTGTAAGTTATAGAACAACCTTTCAGCCACTTCAGCAAGCCTTCACTGATTGGCCAGCAGCCGATCCATCAGCCGGTCCGCCGCCTGCGGGATCACGGTGCCCGGCGGGAAGATTTCCGCCGCGCCGGCCTTGAGCACCGCGTCATAGTCCTGCGGCGGGATGACGCCGCCGGCGACGATCAGCATATCGCCATGGCCGAGCTTCCTCAGCGCTTCCTTGAGCTCGGGGATCAGCGTCAGATGCCCGGCCGCGAGTGAGGAGGCGCCGATGATGTCGACATCGTGCTGGACTGCCAGCTTTGCGATTTCATCCGGCGTCTGGAACATCGGGCCGACGGTGACGTCGAAGCCGAGGTCGGCAAAGGCGCTGGCGATGACTTTCTGGCCGCGGTCGTGGCCGTCCTGTCCCATCTTGGCGACCAGGATGCGCGGCCTGGCGCCGGATTTCTTCTCGAATGTCTCGATCTTTTCCTTGAGCCGGTCGACGGCCGGATTGTCGCCGAGCGCGTCGCGATAGACGCCGGAGATGGTCTGGACGGTGGCCGCATGGCGGCCGAACACCTTCTCCAGCGCCAGCGAGATTTCGCCGACGGTGGCGTTGGCGCGCGCCGCGCGGATCGCGAATTCGAGCAGGTTCTCGCCGCTTTCGGCGGCACGCGTAAGCGCCGCCAGCGAGTCCTCCAGGGCGGCGACATCGCGTGTGCCCTTCAGCCGCTGCAGCTTCGCCAATTGCCTGGCCTTGACCTCGGCATTGTCGATCTTGAGCACGTCGACCTCGATATCGGCTTCCGGCCGGTGCGCGTTGACGCCGACCAGCACCTGCTCCCCGGAATCGATGCGCGCCTGCGTGCGCGCGGCCGCTTCCTCGATGCGCAGCTTCGGAATGCCCTTCTCGATCGCCGCCGCCATGCCGCCGAGGTTTTCGACCTCCTCGATATGGGCGAGCGCGCGGGCCGCCAGGTCATGCGTCAGCCGCTCGACATAGGCCGAGCCGCCCCACGGATCGATCATGCGCGTCGTGCCGGATTCCTTCTGCAGGATGT
>NZ_RZSL01000738.1:0-2557 GCF_003997355.1 Mesorhizobium sp. M1E.F.Ca.ET.041.01.1.1
GTCGGCGTCAGCAAGGCGCTTCAGATCCTGCGTCCTATGGCGGCCGCTCAGCGAATCGGCGCGCACGATTGCGCCGTAGCCGCAGGACTTGATGATTTTGAAACGCGCTCCGCAGGCGACCGCGCGTGCATAGAGCTCGTAATCCTCGCCGAGCCGCAGGTTTTCGTCATAGCTCAGTCCGTGGCGCTCAAGGAATGCCCGGCTGATCACAGGCTTGAGGAAGCCCAGTTCGCCGCGCAGGACGCGGCGGCGAGAGATGTTGCCTTCGATGAAACCCTCGAAATCGAGGAATTGCGGCTCGGGCGCGAAGGACGGAGCCGCGACCTTGGTAAGGTCGTTCGCGGCATCGTCCCTGATGAGCATGATGTTGTCGGCGGCGAAATCCCAGTCGGCGCTGGCGAACAGCCGGCGGAAGCGGCCCTCGAGGAAGAAATCGTCAGCGTCGAGGATACTGAGGAAAGGCGAAACGGAGGCGTTGATCGCGGCGTTGCGGGCGAAGGACGGACCTCGGTTGACGTCGAGACGCATCACCGAAAGCCTGCCACTGCCGTCGTCGGCGGCGCGCGCCACATGCTGCGTATCGTCGGTCGAGGCGTCGTCGACCACGACGACTTCGGCCACCTCCGCCTCGCGCAAAGCCGAGGCGATGGCGACGGGAATGGTGCGCGCCGCATTGCGGGCGGCGATTATGACGCAGACCCTTGGGGTCGTCACGGGCATGATTCACCTTTCGATTGCATGAGTCCCAGCCAATCCCCTGCCCGAGATGTTGAATGCGAAACCTGTCCTCATCCGTTGCCCCGCACGGGCGTGACGGCGTCCGGCCGCTCGAAGATGCGCCGGCTGAGATCGGCGGAGGCCGCCCATCCGGCCTCGGTCAGATAGCGCACCGGCTCGCGGCCGCAGAGCTCCCATAGCACCGTCCGCCGCTGCGGCCAGCGCAGCGACGACAGCCAGGGCGCGATCACCATGTGGAAGAGGTCGGCATTGGCGATGCGCGCCAGGATCCGGGTGGCGCGGTCCGAGAGCAGTGTGACAGTGCCGCCAAGCAGAACATCGGCCGCGCGCAGGCCAAGCAGCAGCGTATCGGCCAGACCCTGCCCGGCGGCGTGGTCAAGCACATTCTGCTGTTCGGCTTCGCTCAGCCGGCTGGCCGCGGCTCTGACGTCGCAGACGTAGCCGGCGCAAGGCTCGCGGTTGAAGAAGGCCTTGGCCACGCTGATGCAGGACAAGAGCAACATGTCGGACGCCGAAATCAAAGGCATGCCGGTTCCGGCAATCTCGACCTGACGCTTGCGGCGCAGGAAGCCGTCGATATCGCGCGGGCTCGGCGAGCCCGGCTGCTGCAGCCGGTAGTGGAGGTCGACCGTGGCAGCCCGCACGCCGTCGTCGCGGACCATATGCTGCTCGCCGAGGAAGCGCACCCACCAGACCGAGCGCGACTTGCCGGCGACCTCGTAGCCGACCGAGCGCAGGGCCTCGCGGGCGGCGGTGAAACCGGACGGCGAAACCAGGATGTCGACGTCGCCGGACGGCTTCATGAAATGATCGCCATAGAGCAATTGCTGCTGGAGCGGCCCTTTCAGGAAGACGAAATCGATCTGCCTGCCCCGCAGCACCTGATGGATGGCGATCGAATCGCCGATGCAGGCGGCGTTCATCGACATGGTACGCCGGCGATAGCCGTCGAGCCACGCGAGCAACTCTGGAGGCGCGGCGCCAGCCGCCCCGCGTGAGAGAGCCTTGAGCAAAAAGACCGCGACCTTGTTCAGCCTCGCAATGTCGGCGACGTTGGATGCCGAGATTGCCGGAGCAGGCATGTCGCCATGACCGGCGGCACTCGCAGCCGGATTGAAGAACAGCCGCAGACAGGCCTGCACATAGGCGACTTCGTCGGCGCAGCCGGCCGCACGCAGCCTGTCGTAAGAAGCATCCTGCACGGCCATGCCCGATGTCGTTTCTCCGCGAAAACCGCCCGCGGCGGTGTTTATACCGCAACTGCGAAGAAAAGCATCGCCAAAAATCGGGACGGCCATCCAGCGCGTTCCGAGGCAGCCTCGCCTCTGCAACTCAGATTCGCCGGCTTTCCGATCACTTTTGAAGACGGAGCGGACTGCGGCGGCGCAGCCTGGCAAGCGCTATTTTCTGCCGCATTTTTCCTCACGGTCGTAAGCTAGGTATTTGAGTCACTCAAATTATCGCAATTATTTCATATGCTTACTTAATCGACAAAAATCTGACGCTGCGCCGCCGGACCACCTCTGCCCAAAATGGAACCGTCCGCGACTTCATCACCGATGAAGGCGGGCGCAACCAAGAATTGATTAAGGCCTGGTAAATCAGGCTTGACTCATAAATGCTGCCATGCAGCAATTGCTACGCGGCATAGCAATATGCTGGCGGCATTCTGAAGCCGCTTCCAGTCTTAATTGGAGAGTAGAATGGAACAGAATGTTGAGAAGCAGGAGTACGAGGCCCCCAGCCTGACGGTTCACGGCTCGATCGAAACGATCACGCAGGGCGGCGCTGGTACGACGGCGCTGGACGCAGCATTTCC
>NZ_RZSL01000739.1:0-2557 GCF_003997355.1 Mesorhizobium sp. M1E.F.Ca.ET.041.01.1.1
TCATCGACTCGCTGGTCTCGCTCGGCTTCGGCGCTTCGCTGATCTCGATCTTCGCCCGTCTCGGCGGCGGCATCTTCACCAAGGGCGCCGACGTCGGCGGCGATCTGGTCGGCAAGGTCGAGGCCGGCATTCCGGAAGACGATCCGCGCAATCCGGCCACCATCGCCGACAATGTCGGCGACAATGTCGGCGACTGCGCCGGCATGGCCGCCGACCTGTTCGAGACCTATGCGGTGACGGTGGTCGCCACGATGGTGCTCGCCTCCATCTTCTTCGGCGGCACCGCCGTTCTAGGCGCCGCGATGCTCTATCCGCTGGCGATCTGCGGCGCCTGCATCCTAACCTCGATCGTCGGCACCTTCTTCGTCAAGCTCGGTTCCAACGGCTCGATCATGGGCGCGCTCTATAAGGGCCTGATCGTCACCGGACTGCTGTCGATCGTCGGCTTGGCGCTTGCCACCTCGGCCGTGCTGGGCTGGGGCGAGATCGGCAATGTCGGCGGCCTCGCCATCACGGGCAAGAACCTGTTCATCTGCGGCCTGATCGGTCTGCTGGTGACTGGGCTCATCGTGGTGATCACCGAATACTACACCGGCACCAACAAGCGCCCGGTGAATTCGATCGCCCAGGCGTCTGTGACCGGCCACGGCACCAACGTCATCCAGGGCCTCGCGGTCTCGCTGGAATCGACGGCGCTCCCGGCAATCGTCATCGTCGGCGGCATCATCGCCACCTATCAGCTCGGCGGCCTCTTCGGCACGGCGATCGCCGTCACCACCATGCTCGGCCTCGCCGGCATGATCGTGGCGCTCGATGCCTTCGGCCCGGTTACCGACAATGCCGGCGGCATCGCCGAGATGTCCGGCCTGCCCAAGGAAGTGCGCCATTCCACCGACGCGCTCGACGCGGTCGGCAACACCACCAAGGCGGTGACCAAGGGCTATGCCATCGGCTCCGCCGGCCTTGGCGCACTAGTGCTGTTCGCCGCCTATTCGAACGACCTGAAGTTCTTCGCGGCCAACGGCGACAAGTATCCCTACTTCCAGGGCATGGGTGAGGTTTCCTTCGACCTCTCCAACCCTTACGTCGTCGCCGGCCTGATCTTCGGCGGCCTGATCCCGTATCTGTTCGGCGGCATCGCCATGACCGCCGTCGGCCGCGCCGCGGGCTCGATCGTCGAGGAAGTGCGCAAGCAGTTCCGCGAGGACAAGGGCATCATGGCCGGCACCTCGAAGCCGAACTATGCGCGCGCCGTCGACCTTCTCACCAGGGCGGCGATCCGCGAGATGATCATCCCGTCGCTGCTGCCGGTCCTGGCGCCGCTCGTCGTCTATTTCGGTGTGTTCCTGATCTCGGGCTCGAAGGCCTCGGCCTTCGCCGCGCTCGGTGCCTCGCTGCTCGGCGTCATCGTCAACGGTCTCTTCGTCGCCATCTCGATGACTTCCGGTGGCGGCGCCTGGGACAACGCCAAGAAATCGTTCGAGGACGGCTTCACCGACAAGGGCGGTGTCAAGCATCTCAAGGGCTCGGAGGCGCACAAGGCCTCGGTCACGGGCGACACCGTCGGCGACCCCTACAAGGACACCGCCGGCCCGGCCGTCAACCCGGCGATCAAGATCACCAACATCGTGGCGCTGCTGCTCCTTGCTGTGCTTGCGCACGGCTGAGCCGGACGCTCTCTTTCATGACAAAACCCGCGGGAGCGATCCCGCGGGTTTTTGTATGTGGGGACCGAAAGCAAAAAGACCCGCCGGAGCGATCCGACGGGTCTTGAGCTGTCAGCCGGATAGCCGAACTCAGGGCGTGCCGCCGCCTCCGCCGCCCGGGATGCCGGGGGCCAGTTTGCTGGCACCGTTGATGATCTGGCTCAGGAAGTTCTGGTCCTTGCCGCCGGTCGGCGTCGTCCTCGAGATGAAGTCGAAGATCTTGCCGTCCTTCATGCCGTAATTGGCGATCTGGGTGACGCGGCCGTCGGCGCCGAAATAGACCGCCAGCACTTTCTGGTCCACCAGATGCGGCTTGTCGAAGGCGACGTAGCGCTTGCGTGTCTGCGATATGTAATAGAAGGCCTCGTTGTCGAAGGTTGCCGTCGTCGACGGCGTGCCCAGCGCCAGAAGCACCTGCTCGCGGCTCGAGCCGACCGGCACCGAGTCGATTGCCGCCTGGTCGATGACGTAGCCCTGCGTCAGCGTCTCGCTCGGGCTGAGGTCGCCGATCATCTTGGATGAATTGCAGCCCGAAAGCGCGGATACCGCCACCAGCAGGGAGGCTACGCCCGCCGGCACAGGCGTAAGAAACGACTTGAATTTCAGCGCACCCAACAACAATTCTCCATCACATCCCCGCAACTTGCGCTGGGCCGCAAAACCGGTAAACCAGCTTGCATGCCGATGCAACAAGGCCAAATCAAACAAAAGGTCCCCGGGAGACCACCCTCAATGTTCCAGCGCCTTTTTGGCCGCGAACGTCACGCCAACCGCGCCATCACCGAGGCGCTCTACGCACAAATCGTGGCGGCGGCGCGGCAAACCGTGTTTTATTCCGACTGGAATGTGCC
>NZ_RZSL01000073.1:0-16978 GCF_003997355.1 Mesorhizobium sp. M1E.F.Ca.ET.041.01.1.1
TGACAACGTCGCCTTCCACCGCGTCATCGACGGCTTCATGGCGCAGACCGGCGACGTCAAGTTCGGCAACATGGAGAAGGGTTTCAACCCCGAGGCCGTCGGCACCGGCGGTTCCGATCTTCCCGACCTGCCGGCCGAGTTCTCCCAGACCGAACAATTCACGCGCGGCGTGGTCGGCATGGCCCGCTCGCAGGATCCGAATTCGGCCAATTCCCAGTTCTTCATCATGTTCGCGCCTGCGCCGAACCTCGACGGCCAGTACACTATCGTCGGCAAGGTGGAGAGCGGCATGGATCTGGTGGACAAGATAAAGAAGGGCGACGAGGCGGACAACGGCACCGTCACCGACCCCGATCGCATGGTCAAGGTTCGCATCGCTGCCGACGGTAAGTAACTCACTCAATTTTAAAAGGATTTTCTGACATGGCTGAGATCAAGGACCGCGAGAACGCGCTCATCATGGAAACGACCAAGGGCAACGTCGTCATCGAGATGTATCCCGACCTGGCGCCCGGTCACGTCGCCCGCATCAAGGAACTGGCGCGCGAGGGCGCCTATGACGGCGTGGTGTTCCACCGCGTCATCGACGGCTTCATGGCGCAGACCGGCGACGTCAAATTCGGCAATTCCTCGAAGCCCTCCTTTGCCCCGTCTCGCGCCGGCATGGGCGGCTCCGACAAGCCGGACCTGAAGGCCGAATTCTCCAACGCCAATCACGGCCGCGGCACCTGCTCGATGGCGCGCGCGCAGAACCCGAATTCTGCGAACTCGCAGTTCTTCATCTGCTTCGACGACGCCTCCTTCCTCAACCGCCAGTACACGGTATGGGGCCAGGTCATCGAAGGCATGGAGAACGTCGACAAGATCAAGCGCGGCGAGCCGGTGCAGGACCCCGACAAGATCGTGTCGCTGAAGGTCGCGGCCGACGTCAAGTAAGGACATAAAGGTGATGGGCGCAGTCTGGTCGTTGCTCGGCATCCTGTCTGGCGCCTTCATCGCCATCCAGGCGCCGATCAACTCGCAACTGGCGCGCGGCCTCGGCCTTCCGGTCGCGGCCGCCGCGTTTTCCTTCCTGTCCGGCGCTATCGTGCTCGGCATCATCGCGGTCGCCGTGGTGAGGCTGCAGGGCATTTCGCTCGACTGGAAGGCGCCGGCGCCGTGGCTGTTCGTTGCCGGCGGCATGCTCGGCGGCTTCTATGTCACGCTCTCCACCATCCTCACGCCGCGCATCGGCGCCGCCGCGCTGATGGCCTTCCTGGTCGCCGGCCAGCTGATCGCCGGCATGCTGGTCGACCGCGCCGGTTTCCTCGGTGTCGCCGTGCGCGAGATCTCGCTTGGCCGTGTCGCCGGGGCCGTGTTGCTGCTGGCCGGAGCGCTGCTCATCCGGCTGTTCTGATGCGCGTCGATCTGTTCGACTTCGAGCTACCGGAGGCGCGCATCGCGCTTCGTCCGGCGGAGCCGCGAGACAGCGCCAGGATGCTGGTCGTCAGACCCGGCCAAGGCCTGGATGATCGGATCGTGCGCGATCTGCCGTCGCTGCTTAAGGACGGCGACGTGCTGGTGTTCAACGACACCAAGGTCATCCCGGCGCAATTGAAAGGCATCCGCAAGCGCGGCGAGGCGATGGCGCAGGTCGAGGCCACGCTGCATATGCGGGTGGCGCCGGACCGCTGGCTGGCCTTCATGCGGCCCGGCAAGCGCATCGCCGTCGGCGACCGCATTCATTTCGGCCATGACCAGAATTCCTGCTTCCTCGGCCGGCTCGACGCGACGGTAATCGAGAAGGGTGAGGCGGGCGAAGCGCTGCTCGGCTTCGACCTCTCAGGGCCGTTCCTCGACGAGGCGCTGCACGCCGTCGGCCATATTCCGCTGCCGCCCTACATCGCCTCGAAACGCGACGACGACGAGCGCGACCGCCGCGACTACCAGACCATCTACGCCAGGGAAGAGGGCGCTGTCGCCGCGCCCACCGCGGGGCTGCATTTCACGCCTGATCTGTTCGCCGCTCTTGACGCCAGGGGTGTCGAGCGCCGCTTCGTCACGCTTCACGTCGGCGCCGGCACCTTCCTGCCGGTCAAGGCCGACGATACCGCCGATCACAAGATGCATGCGGAAACCGGCTCGGTGAGCCGCGAAACCGCGGACGCACTCAATGCGGCAAGGGCGCGGGGAGGGCGGATCGTCGCCGTCGGCACGACCTCGCTGCGCCTCCTGGAAAGCGCCGCGCGCGAAGACGGCAGGATCGAGGCCTGGTCCGGACCGACCGACATCTTCATCACGCCCGGCTACCGTTTCCGGACAGCCGACATGCTGATGACCAATTTCCACCTGCCGCGCTCGACGCTGTTCATGCTGGTCTCGGCCTTCAGCGGGCTGGAGACGATGCGTTCGGCCTATGCGCATGCCATCGCGAGCCGCTACAGATTCTACTCCTATGGGGACTCCTGCCTACTTTTCCGGGAGACAAGCGATGGACGCTGATCTCGAAAAACACCAGGCACGCTCGTCCACTACAAGGAATTCGATGGCTGCGGCTTTCTCCTTCAAGCTCATCGCTACCGACGGCAGGGCGCGGCGCGGCCTGATTTCGATGCCGCGCGGCGAAATCCGCACGCCGGCCTTCATGCCGGTCGGCACCGGCGGCACCGTCAAGGCCATGTATATGGATCAGGTGCGCGGCGTCGGCGCCGACATCATCCTCGGCAACACCTATCATCTGATGCTGCGGCCGGGCGCCGAGCGCGTGGCGAGGCTCGGCGGGTTGCATGAGTTCGCGCGCTGGCCATACCCGATCCTGACCGACAGCGGCGGCTTCCAGGTCATGTCGCTGTCGAAGCTGAGGAAGCTGACGGAAAAGGGCGTCACCTTCCGCTCGCATATCGACGGCGCGCCCTACGAGATGTCGCCGGAGCGGTCGATCGAGATCCAGGGGCTGCTCGATTCCGACATCCAGATGCAGCTCGACGAATGCACCGCGCTTCCCGCCAAGCCCAAGGAGATCGAGCGCGCCATGGAACTGTCGCTGCGCTGGGCCGAACGCTGCAAGGCGGCGTTCGGCGACCAGCCGGGCAAAGCGATGTTCGGCATCGTCCAGGGCGGCGACAGCGCTACCATGCGTGTGCGCTCGGCGCAGGCGCTGAAGGCGATGGACCTCAAAGGCTATGCCGTCGGCGGCCTGGCGGTCGGCGAGCCGCAGGCGGTGATGCTGGAGATGCTGGAGATCACCTGCCCGGAACTGCCGGACGACAGGCCGCGCTATCTGATGGGCGTCGGCACGCCGGACGACATCTTGAAGTCGGTGGCGCGCGGCATCGACATGTTCGACTGCGTGATGCCGACGCGCGCCGGCCGCCACGGCCTTGCCTATACGCGCCGCGGCAAGATCAACCTGCGCAACGCCCGCCACGCCGACGATCCACGTCCGCTGGACGAGGAAAGCGACTGCCCCGCCGCGCGCGACTATTCGCGCGCCTATCTGCATCATCTGGTGCGTTCGCAAGAGACGCTCGGCGCAATGCTGCTCACCTGGAACAACCTGTCCTACTATCAGAAGCTGATGCAGGACATCCGAGCCGCGATCGAGGCGCGGGGCTTCGAGGCGCGCGCCGCGGAGATTTCAGATGGCTGGGCGAGGGGCGATATTTCAACCATCTAGCCGGACGTCCCGCGATTGACGGACCGACTGCCCGAGAGCAGAGTTGCGCCCTCGGGGATCAGCCATGACCGTGACCTACGACTTTGCCGGCAAGACGGCGATCGTGACCGGCGGCTCGAGGGGCATCGGCAAGGCCGTGGCTACGCAGTTGGCGCGGTCAGGAGCCGACGTGTGGGTGTGGGATGCCGATCCAGCGCCAGTCGGGAACCAGCAGTCAGACGGTCGATGTGACCAGGGCGGGCGACATAAGGAATGCTCTCAGCGAGGTGGTCGCCACGACAGGCGGGGTCGACATTCTCATCAACAACGCGGGCTATCTTGGTCCCTACCTTGGCTTCGAGGCCTTCGATCCCGCTGAGTGGCAGCGCATCATCGGGGTCAATCTCATCGGAACATTCGAGGTCACGCATCAGGTTCTGCCGGTCATGCGCAAGGCCGCTCGCGGCCGCATCGTCAATATGGGGTCGCTCGCCGGCAAGGAAGGATTGCCGAACCTCGCCGCCTATTCGGCCGCAAGCGGAGGCATCATTGCCTTCACCAAGGCCTTGTCGCGCGAGGTCTGCGACACCGATATCCGCGTCAACTGCGTCGCTCCCGGTCCGATCGATACGGACCTTATCCGGCGACTCGGAAACGAGGTCGTCAGCGACATGGTCGGCGCCAGCCCGCTGAAGCGGCTTGGGGCGGTGGAAGAGGTCGCGGCGCTGGTTCTCTGGCTCTGCTCCGATGCCGCCAGCTTCAACACCGGCGCGGTCTTTGACATGTCTGGCGGCAGGGCGCGCTACTGATTGTCTGGCTCACGTGCTGACCGAAGTCGAGGCGCGCAGGCTGCAGCCGGTGATCTTGAAGCTGCCGTCGGGCTGCTGCTCCAGCGTGTAGACCGCCTCATAGTCCTTGCCGTCGGGGCCGACGATCAGCACCTGCTGGATGATCGAGGCCGGCCCGGTCTGCTCCACCTTGCCGAAGGAATAGGTTTGCGGCTTGCGCACCGGCGCGTAGCCGTTGGTCACCATGTTCATGAAGGTGTCGACCGTCGGGAAGATGCGCTTCACGTTCGGTGCCGCGAAACTGTAGGCGGTGGCGCCGTCATCGGCGAGGAAGGCCTTGAGCTGGCTGTCGATGACCGTCTGCGCCGCCTTGATCTCGGCGTCGCCGGCAAAGGCTATGGATGCAAGAAGCATCGGAACGAGAGCGAGTGCGAACAAAGCGCGGCGCATGGCCTGACTCCCGAAAATTCACGTTGTGAAGGCGCAGTCTAACATACGCTGGCCGCCCTGCCGTGGTTTCACCGGCTTCGGAAGATTCTTGCCCGCATCGACGTCTGGTCGGTGCTTGTGACTTGAGGCACGCCGGGCCAATCATCGACGGCAGCCTCGACAGGAGCGGCATGCCGGCCGCCGAATTGCGGCAAGCGGTCGCCAGGGCCGGCGCCGGCTGATGCTTGAAAGCGGGGCGGCAGTCTGCCAAAAGGGCGCTTATTCGCGTATAAGCTCACAGGATCGGCAATGAAGGCATTTTTCGTGCAGATAAAGTGCGATCTGGGCAAGGCCTATGAGGTCGCCAGCGCGCTCGCCGATGCCGAGATCGCCTCCGAGATCTATTCGACCGCCGGCAATTACGACCTGCTCGCAAAATTCTATGTCGATGACGAGGAAGACGTCGGCCACTTCGTCAATGAGAGGGTGCAGATTCTGCCCGGAATCAAGGACACCTTCACCATCGTCACCTTCCGGGCATTCTGACCGCGCCTGCCTTGCTCGGGCACGAGGCAGCGCCTGACCTCAGCCCGGCGGCTCTGCCTTAATCTTAGGCAACTTCGACATAACGATCGCCGACGCTCGCCAAATCATCGATTGCGCTTGATTTTCTCCAGCCGGGCCAGTGAAATGGTTTCACAGGGGAGTATGCGATTGGCAGCGTTCGACGAAATGGCTCCGGAAGTCTCCGGATTGAGAAGACCATACCAGGCTTACGATCGCTGGCTGAAGGAACAGGACCCGGCCAGGCTCACCCAGAAAATGCAGGACGCCGAGCGTGTCTTCCGCAAGACGGGCATCACCTTCGCCGTCTATGGCGAACAGGAGGCCTCCGAGCGGCTGATCCCCTTCGACATCGTTCCGCGCATCATTTCCGGCCAGGAATGGCGCCGGCTGACGCAAGGCATCGAGCAGCGGGTGCAGGCGCTCAATGCCTTTCTCGACGACATCTACCACCGTCAGGAGATCCTGCGCGCGGGGCGTGTTCCCAAGGAGCTGGTGGCGAAGAATGAGGCCTTCCTGCCCGAGATGATCGGTGTGAGGCCGCCGGCCGGCGTCTACACCCACATCATCGGCGTCGACATCGTCCGCATCAGCGAGAACGAGTTCTATGTGTTGGAGGACAATGCCCGCACGCCTTCCGGCGTCTCCTACATGCTGGAGAACCGCGAGACGATGATGCAGCTCTTCCCGGAGCTCTTCCAGCAGATCAAGGTGCAGCCGGTCGAGAACTATCCGCAGCTGTTGCGTCAGTCGCTCGCCGCGGTGCGGCCGCAGAGCACCAAGGGCGCGCCGACCATCGCCGTGCTGACGCCGGGCAGCTATAACTCCGCCTATTTCGAGCATGCCTTCCTTGCCGACCAGATGGGCGTGCAACTGGTCGAGGGACAGGATCTGCGCGTGGTCGACGGCCATGTCACGATGCGCACCACCGAAGGCTACAAACAGATCGACGTGCTCTACCGGCGCGTCGACGATGCTTTCCTCGATCCGCTGACCTTCCGGCCGGATTCCGCGCTCGGCGTGCCGGGCATCATGGATGTCTACCGTGCCGGCAATATCACCATTGCGAATGCGCCGGGAACCGGCATCGCCGACGACAAGGCGATCTATTCCTACATGCCTGAGATCGTCGAGTTCTACACCGGCCGCAAGGCGATTCTCGGCAACATCCCGACCTGGCGCTGCTCCGAGGCGGACAGCCTGAAATACGTGCTGGAGCACATCAGCGAACTCGTGATCAAGGAAGTGCACGGCTCGGGCGGTTACGGCATGCTGGTCGGCCCGGCGGCGACCAAGAAGGAATGTGAGGCGTTCGCCAAGAAGCTGCAGGCGAAGCCGGCAAACTATATCGCCCAGCCGACGCTGGCGCTGTCGACTTGCCCGATCCTGACCGAAAAGGGCCTGTCGCCGCGCCATGTCGATCTTCGGCCTTACGTGCTGGTCTCCGACCGCATCCAGCTCGTGCCCGGAGGGCTGACGCGGGTTGCGCTGAAGGAAGGCTCCCTTGTGGTCAACTCCTCGCAGGGCGGCGGGACGAAGGATACGTGGGTGCTGGATGATTGAAGTGAGTGAGTAGGGAATAGTCAGTAGTCAGTATCAGAGGGACAGGCCAATGCCGCATTCAATCGAAACTCGAACTTTCACTACTCACTACTCACTATTCCCTACTCACTAGCCCGAAGGGCCCGACATGCTTCTCGGCCGCACCGCCAACGGTCTCTACTGGATGAACCGCTATATCGAGCGGGCCGAAAACATGGCGCGCCTTGTCGATGCCGGCCTGCGCATGGCGCTGACGCGCACCCAGAACGCGTCCGAGGAATGGAACTCGGTGCTGCTCAGCGCCGGCTCCGACCTTGCCTTCTCGCAGAAATACCAGGATTACACCGTCGCCAACGTCTCGGATTTCCTGTTGCGCGACATCTCGAACCCATCGAGCACGATGTCGTCGATCGAGACGGCGCGCAACAACGCGCGCATGGTGCGCACCGCGCTGACCCGCGAGACCTGGGAGAGCATCAACGAAGCCTGGATGTCGTTGAAGCGCATTTTGGCAAGGCCGATAGACGAACGCGACCTGCCGAGCGTGCTCGACGCCATCAAGCGCGAGACGGCGCTGATCCGCGGCTCGTTCTATGGCACGATGCTGCGCAACGAGATTTTCGATTTCTCGCAGCTTGGCACCTATGTCGAGCGCGCCGACAACACGGCCCGCATCCTCGACGTCAAATACTATGTGCTTTTGCCATCGATCTCCTGGGTGGGGTCGACGCTCGACAACTATCAATGGGAATCGATCCTGCGCTCGGTGTCGGCGCACCGCTCCTACCGCTGGGTCTACGACGCCGAATACAAGCCGACCAACATCGCCGATTATCTGATCCTCAATGTCCGCATGCCGCGCTCGCTCACCTTCTGCTACCGCTTCCTGGCGGAGCATCTGAAGTTCCTCGCCGACGACTATGGCGAGCGCCATGCCTGCCATGCCACGGCCGAGAAGACACAGGCCATGCTGAGGAAGGGTTCGATCAAGGATATTTTCGACCACGGCCTGCACGAATTCCTGGCCGAATTCATTGCCGACAATACAAGACTGGGCGACGAGATCGCACAGGACTACCGGTTTTATTGAGCGCTGAAGGGGCAGGGCGCCATGCGGCTCAAGATCACCCACCGGACCGAGTACCGCTACGACGCGCCGGTGCAATATCTGCTGCAGCGGCTGCGCCTGCTGCCGCAGAGCGGGCATACACAGACCGTGGCAAGCTGGGCGATCAAGGTCGACGGCGCGCGTGAGGAAGTGCGTTTCGTCGACCAGTTCGGCAACGACACGCGGCTGGTGAGTGCGGAGGGCGGCCACAACACCATCAAGGTCGAAGCCTCCGGCGAAGTGATGACGCGCGACACGGCGGGTGTGTCCGGCCCGCATCAGGGTTTCGCGCCGCTCTGGCTGTTCGGTCAGCAGACACCGTTGACCATCGCCGGCGATGGCATTCGTGAGCTTATTGGCTCCGCCGGCGAGGGGACCGATATCGAGCGGCTGCACAGGCTGATGGGCACGATCCGCGAGCGGGTCGCCTACAAGCCGGGCGCGACCAGCGTCGTTACGCCGGCCGAAGAAGCTCTGGCGCTGAAGAGCGGTGTCTGCCAGGACCACAGCCACATCTTTATCGCCGCGGCGCGCGCGATGGGTTTTCCCGCTCGCTATGTCAGCGGCTATCTGATGACGGACGCGGCCGTCGAACAGGCGGCGAGCCATGCCTGGGCCGAGGCGCACGTTCCGGGGCTCGGCTGGGTTGCCTTTGATCCCGCAAACGGTATTTCTCCCGACGAACGCTATGTGAGGGTGGCGACGGGACGCGACTATCGCGATGCCGCGCCGGTATCGGGAATTCTGCTCGGTCAAGCGGAAGAGAAGCTTGCCGTCACCGTCACGGTGGAGCAGTAATCTTCGTCAGGATTCGCTGGCTTAAGAAGACTCATGACCTATTGCGTCGGCCTCAAGATCGATCGCGGGCTCGTGTTCATGTCGGACACGCGCACCAATGCCGGCATGGATTCGATCTCGACCTTCAAGAAGATGCATGTCTGGGAAGAGCCCGGCGAGCGCGTCATCGTGCTGATGTCGGCGGGCAATCTGGCCACCACGCAGGCCGTGGTCAGCCTGCTCGACGAGCGTACCAAGGCAGTCGGCGATCGCCACGAGAAGCTGCTCGAAACGCCATCCATGTATCAGGCGGTGCGGCTGGTCGGCGATACGGTGAAGGAAGTGATCGCCCATTCGTCGCCCGCCGGCGACAAGGCCGATTCCTATTTCAACGCCTCTTTCATCCTCGGAGGCCAGATCAAGGGCAGTCCACCACGGCTGTTCATGATCTATCCCGAGGGCAATTTCATCGAGTCGACCGATGACACGCCATTCTTCCAGATCGGCGAGACCAAATACGGCAAGCCGATCATCATCCGCGCCTATGACCGTACGATGAGCCTTGCCGAGACGGTGAAGCTGCTTCTGGTTTCCTTCGACTCGACGTTGAAGTCGAACCTGTCGGTCGGCCTGCCGCTCGACCTGCTCTTCCTCGAGGAGGACGCCTTCAAGGTCGGCCTCAAGAAGCGGATCGGCCAGGACGACCAATATTACCGCACGATCTCGGATGGCTGGTCCAACGCGCTGAAGGCGGCTTTCGCCAGCCTGCCGGATTTTCCGGGCTAGGGGCGGCACCCCGTTACCTTATTCGACATGTTAATCAAAAGTTGGAAAGGTAGGAACAACTGGCCGGCAAGGCAGTCGGTCGGCCGGGAGCAATCATGGTTGTGCAAGAAATGGCAAAGTCTGAAACAACTGCGGAAGCAATCACGCGAGCCCTTGTTGAACACAGCATCGACACCGTGTTCGGCATACCCGGGGTTCATATGTACGATTTCAACGACGCACTCCATCGTGCCGGCGACAAGATCAAATTCATCCATACGCGACACGAACAAGGTGCCGCCTACATGGCATATGGCTATGCCAAGGCAACAGGCCGGATTGGTGCGTTCACCGTGGTTCCGGGACCAGGCGTGCTGAACGCGGGTGCGGCCCTCTGCACCGCCCTGGGTGCGAACGCGCCGGTGCTTTGCATCACGGGCAACATCATGTCTCACTTGATCGGCAGAGGCCGGGGACAGCTTCACGAATTGCCGGATCAGCTGGCGACCCTGCGCGGCATAACGAAAGTCGCCGAACGCCTTGATCATCAGTCAGAGGCTGGCTTCGTCGTCAGCGAGGTTATCTCCAAGATGATCTCCGGGCGAAAAGGACCCGGCTCGATCGAAGCGCCGTGGGATGTCTTCGGCCAAAAAGGTCCGGAGGTGCCGATTGTTTCGGCAGCGCGAGCCGAGAGTGCCCGGCCGGACCCGCTGGCGATTGAGCAGGCCATCCAGCTCATTTCAAATGCCAAACGTCCACTCATCATGGTTGGTGGCGGAGCGGTTGATGCGCGCAAGCAGGTGCGAGAACTTGCCGAGCGTCTAGGTGCGCCTGTAACGGCTCATCGATCGGGCAAGGGTGTGCTCCCCGACGATCACCCCAATGCCCTTAATCTGGTCGCAGCATACGACTACTGGAAAGATACCGACCTTCTTATCGGTGTCGGTAGCCGCCTTGAATTGCAGTTCATGCGCTGGCGATATATTCCAAAGAACCTCAAAGTCATCCGGATTGACATCGATCCGAAGGAGATGGTTCGCCTGCGTCCGGACGCCGCGATCGTGGCGGATGCGGCCGATGGCGTCGATGCTCTTCTCGAACAGGCACCTCGATCTTCAATCGATATGCGCCTGGAAGATTTCGCTCGACTGAACAATGCCGCGAGGGAACGCTTCGCTGCCGTAGAACCTCAGGTTTCCTACGTCAACGCGATCCGGCGCGCACTGCCGAGGGACGGCTTCTTTGTCGAGGAGATCAGCCAGGTGGGCTTCACCGCCCGGTTCGCGTTCCCGGTTTTCGCTCCCCTGCAATACGTGACCTGCGGCTATCAGGAAACTCTGGGTTTCGGGTTCAATACCGCGTTGGGCGTCAAGGTTGCTCATCCGGACAAGATGGTGATCTCCGTCTCCGGCGACGGCGGTTTCATGTTTGGCCTCCAGGAGCTTGCAACCGCGGTTCAACATCGCATCAACGTGATAGCGATCGTGTTCAATAACGGTTCTTTTGGGAACGTGCTGAGAGACCAGAGACAATCGTATGACGGTCGCTACCTGGGGTCGGAGCTGACCAATCCGGACTTTGTGAAGCTCGCCGAGAGCTTCAATATCCCGGCCTTCAAAGCGACGACGCCCGAGGAGCTCGAGCGATTGATAACGACTTGCGCGACCCTAGACAGCCCCGTGTTGATCGAAGTGCCTGTGGACAGAGGGTCCGAAGTGAGTCCCTGGACGTATCTCCATCCCGCTCCCCATCCAGATTAAGATCGTCCGCCGCTTCGCCAGAACCGGTTCGCATTGGCTTGCGTACCGGTTTGCCTTTGCGATCAGATGATTTTCATTAGCCGGCTCATACCTTTTCATTGCTTTCGTTTTCCGATATAGACAGGAAAAACGAAAATGGAGGATGCCGGATGTTTCTTTCGCCACGTCATACCGAAATCATCCAGATGGCGAAGGACCATGGCCGGGTGCTGGTCGAAGATTTGGCGACGCATTTCAGCGTGACGCCGCAGACGATCCGCAAGGATCTCAACGATCTTTGCGATCAGCGCCTGCTGACGCGTGTCCATGGCGGGGCGCTGTTTCCGTCCGGCATCGAGAACATGGAATATGAGGCGCGGCGCAAGATCGCCGCCGAGGAGAAGGAGGCGATCGGCCGCGCCGCAGCCAGGCTGATTCCCGACAACGCCTCGCTGTTCATCAACATCGGCACCACGACGGAAGCCGTCAGCAAGGCGCTGCTCGACCATAACGGGCTTATGGTCATCACCAATAACATCAATGTTGCCAATAGGATGCGTATTTATCCTTCGATAGAGGTGGTGATAGCCGGCGGCGTCGTGCGCGGCTCCGACGGCGGCGTTGTCGGCGAGGCGGCCGTCGATTTCATCCGGCAGTTCAAGGTCGACTACGCCGTCATCGGAGCCTCGGCCATCGACCATGACGGCGCGCTGCTCGACTTCGATTTTCGCGAGGTGAAGGTGGCGCAAGCCATCATCGCCAATGCGCGTCACGTGATTCTCGTCTCCGACCAGACCAAATTCGAGCGCACGGCGCCGGTTCGCATCGGCCACCTGTCGCAGGTCAACACCTTCATCACCGACCGTTGCGACATCTCTTCGGTGCGCAGGATCTGCGAGGAAAACGAGGTTCGTTTGATCGAGACGACGCTCGAATAAGCGTCGTCTCACGGCCGTCTCATACGCCTGTGATATTTCGTTTGACATTCGTTCTTAGTTCGAAATAATCCATCACGGTTTCGCGAAACACAAAAATGGTGCAATGCGAAATCGCGGAGGAACCTGTGGACTCATCACCGATCCATGACATTTTCGTCATAGGTGGCGGCATCAACGGCTGCGGCATCGCCCGCGACGCCGTTGGCCGCGGATTTTCGGTTTTCCTGGCCGAGATGAACGATCTCGCCAGCGGGACTTCGTCCGGCTCGACCAAGCTGATCCATGGCGGCCTGCGCTATCTCGAGTTCTATGAATTCCGGCTGGTGCGCGAAGCGCTGATGGAGCGCGAGATCCTGTGGAAGAACGCGCCGCATATCATCTGGCCGATGCGCTTCGTGCTGCCCTACGCCAAGGGCCTGCGCCCGGCCTGGCTCATCCGGCTTGGCCTGTTCCTCTACGACCATATCGGCGGGCGCAAGCTGCTGCCGGCGACGAAAACGCTGGACATGGCCACCGATCCGGCCGGCAAGCCGCTGAAACCGCTCTTCCGCAAGGCCTTCGAATATTCGGACGGCTGGGTCAACGATGCCCGCCTGGTGGCGCTCAATGCCCGCGACGCGGCGGACCGAGGCGCCATCATCCGCACCCGAACCAAAGTTGTAAGCGCGCGCCGCGACGGAGCGCTGTGGACGATCAAGATCCGGAATGTGTTGACCGGCGAGACCGAGGAAGTCCGCGCTCGCCTTCTCGTCAACGCCGCCGGGCCCTGGGTCGACCAGGTGCTGGCAAAGGCGGTCGGCCAGAACGATGTGCACAATGTCCGTCTGGTGCAGGGCAGCCACATCGTCATCCGCAAGAAGTTCGACGATCCGCGGGCCTATTTCTTCCAGAACAAGGACGGGCGCATCATCTTCGCCATTCCCTACGAGGAAGAGTTCACGCTGATCGGCACCACCGACCGCGACTATCCGGGCGATCCGCATGACGTGAAGATCAGCGATGCCGAGATCGACTATCTCTGCGCCGCAGCAAGCGAATATTTCGCTCAAGCCGTCAAGCGTTCGGACATCGTCTGGACCTATTCGGCGGTACGCCCGCTCTATGATGACGGCGCCTCGAAGGCGCAGGAAGCGACGCGCGACTATGTGCTGAAGGCCGATGGCGGGGAGGGCGCGGCCCCCTTGCTCAATTCATTCGGCGGCAAGATCACGACGTTCCGCCGGCTGGCGGAATCGATGCTGGAGAAGATCGAAGGTTTTCTCGGCAAGCGCGGCAAACCATGGACCGCCAATGCGCCGCTGCCCGGCGGCGATTTTCCGGCGACCGGTTTCGACGCGCAGGTATCAAAGCTCAAGAACGTCTATCCGTTCCTCGATCAGCGGCTGGCGCGCAGGCTCACCCGGCTCTACGGCACGCGTGCCGAGAAGCTGCTTGGGTTGGCCAAGTCGAATGCCGATCTCGGCCGCAATTTCGGCGCCGACCTTTATGAGGCCGAGGTGCGCTATCTCGTCGAGAACGAATGGGCCGTCACCGCCGAGGACGTGCTGTGGCGCAGGACCAAGCGCGGCCTGCATTTCAGCCGCGAACAGACGGCGGCCTTGGAAGAATTCATGCGTGGCCGGCGCCACGTCGCGGCGGCCGAGTGAAGGCCGCCCGGTAATGGGAAAGGCCTGGGAGGAGGCGTGATGCTGGAACTGAGGAACGTGACGAAGACGGTCGGCGCGCAGGAGCATATCCGCGACGTGTCGCTGACGCTTCAGCACGGCTCGCTGAACGTTCTGCTCGGACCGACGCTTTCGGGCAAGACCAGCCTGATGCGGCTGATGGCCGGCCTCGACGCGCCGAGCTCCGGCTCGGTGTGGTTCGACGGCAAGGATGTCACCGGACAGCCGGTGCAGAAGCGCAATGTCGCCATGGTCTACCAGCAGTTCATCAACTATCCGGCGATGACCGTCTACGAGAACATCGCCTCGCCGCTTCGGGTCGCGGGCGTCGAGCAGGCCAGGATCGACAAGGAAGTGCGCAACGCCGCCGCGCTGCTGAAGCTCACGCCCTATCTCGACCGCACGCCGCTCAGCCTGTCCGGCGGCCAGCAGCAGCGCACCGCGCTCGCCCGTGCCATCGTCAAGAACGCCAGCCTCGTCCTGCTCGACGAGCCCTTAGCCAATCTCGACTACAAGCTGCGCGAGGAATTGCGCGCCGAACTGCCGAAGATCTTCGCCGCTGCCGGCACGATCTTCGTCTATGCCACGACCGAGCCGCATGAGGCGCTTTTGCTCGGCGGCAACACAGCCACCCTCTCCGAAGGCCGCGTCACGCAATTCGGGCCGA
This sequence comes from Mesorhizobium sp. M1E.F.Ca.ET.041.01.1.1, assembly GCF_003997355.1. NCBI lineage: Bacteria > Pseudomonadati > Pseudomonadota > Alphaproteobacteria > Hyphomicrobiales > Phyllobacteriaceae > Mesorhizobium > Mesorhizobium sp. M1E.F.Ca.ET.041.01.1.1. Next base: position 14,616 of record NZ_RZSL01000073.1, read on the forward strand.
CCATCGAAGTGTTCCGCAAGCCGGCCGACCTGGTGACGGCCAGGACTTTCGCCGACCCGCCGCTCAACACGATCGTGCTCGCCAAGAAGGGATCGGACTTCCTGCTCGAAGGCGGTGTCAAGCTGCCGGTGCCGCCGGAGCTGCTCGGCATTCCCGACGCGAGCTACACGATCGGCTTCCAGCCGCATCATCTGTCGCTCGAACGTCCCAACGCCAGCGCCGTGCCGGTGCGGGCCAAGGTCACCATCACCGAGATCACCGGCTCGGAGAGCTTCGTCCATCTCGACTTCGCCGACGCGCGCTGGGTGATGCTGGCGCACGGCATCCTCGACTTCGAGACCGACGACGAGGTCGAGGTGTTCATCGATCCGCGCCACATCATGGTGTTCGACCAGAACGGCCGCGCCGTGACGGCGTCGAAGCTGGCGGCCTGAGGAGGAAGCGATGGCTCGCATCGAGGTCAACCATATCCGCCATTCCTACCTGCCCAATCCGAAGAAAGATTCGGATTTCGCGCTGAAGGAAGTGCACCACACTTTCGAGGACGGCGGCGCCTATGCGCTGCTCGGGCCCTCGGGCTGCGGCAAGACCACCTTGCTCAACATCATTTCGGGGCTGCTCCACCCCTCGCACGGCCAGCTTTTGTTCAACGGCAGGGACGTGACCAGGCTGTCGACGCAGGAACGCAACATCGCCCAGGTGTTCCAGTTCCCGGTCATCTACGACACCATGACCGTCTACGACAATCTGGCCTTCCCGCTGCGCAACCGCCGCGTGCCGGAGGCCGATGTCGACCGCAAGGTGCGCGAGACGCTCGACATGATCGATCTCGCCTCGATGGCGAACCGGAAGGCGCGCCGGCTGACCGCAGACCAGAAGCAGAAGATCTCGCTCGGCCGCGGTCTCGTGCGCTCCGACGTCAACGCCATCTTGTTTGACGAGCCGCTCACCGTCATCGACCCGCATATGAAATGGGTGCTGCGCTCGCAGCTCAAGCAACTGCACCGCCGCTTCGGCTACACCATGGTCTACGTCACGCACGACCAGACCGAGGCGCTGACTTTCGCCGACCGCGTCGTGGTCATGTATGACGGCGAGATCGTGCAGATCGGCACGCCGGCCGAGCTGTTCGAACGGCCGCGGCACACTTTCGTCGGCTATTTCATCGGCTCGCCGGGCATGAACGTCCTGCCGGTTGCGCTCGAAGGCAGGACGGCAATGCTCGGCGCGCAGCGCATCGAGCTGCCGGGCGTGCCGAAGGCCGAAGCCGGCGCCGTCGAGCTCGGTATCCGTCCCGAATATGTGCGGCTCGGCCGTGAAGGAATGACCGTCCAGGTCAGCAAGGTCGAGGATGTCGGCCGCCACAAGGTTGTGCGCGCCAATCTCGAAGGCAAGGAGATCGCCGCCGTCATCGGCGAAGACGACGAAGTGCCGTCCGAGCCCAAGGTTCGCTTCGATCCGGCCGGCATCAACATCTATGCCGATTCGTGGCGCGTCGAGATGGGGGCCTAGATGGAAAAGACCTGGAACAACAAAGCCTGGTTCCTTGTCCTGCCGGTGCTGGTGCTGGTGGCGTTCTCGGCCGTCATCCCGCTGATGACCGTCGTCAACTATTCGGTGCAGGACACGTTCGGCAACAACGTCTTCTTCTGGGCCGGCACCGAGTGGTTCGAGGAACTGCTTGCCTCCGACCGCTTCTGGGAAGCGATGGTGCGCAACCTGATCTTCTCCTTCATCATCCTGGCGATCGAAGTGCCGCTCGGCATCTTCATCGCGCTCAACATGCCGAAAAAGGGCTGGGGCGTGCCGGTCTGCCTGGTGCTGATGGCGTTGCCGCTGCTCATCCCGTGGAACGTCGTCGGCACGATCTGGCAGGTGTTCGGCCGCAACGACATCGGCCTGCTCGGCTACTACGTCAACGCGCTCGGCATCGACTACAACTATGTCCAGGACCCGATCGATGCCTGGGTCACCGTTATCATCATGGATGTCTGGCACTGGACCAGCCTGGTCGTGCTGCTCTGCTATGCCGGACTGGTCTCGATCCCGGACGCCTTCTACCAGGCGGCCAAGATCGACGGCGCGTCGCGCTGGGCGGTGTTCCGCTACATCCAGTTGCCGAAGATGCAGCGCGTGCTGCTGATCGCGGTGCTTTTGCGCTTCATGGACAGCTTCATGATCTACACCGAGCCCTTCGTCGTCACCGGCGGCGGTCCGGGCAACTCGACCACCTTCCTGTCGATCGACCTCGTCAAGACGGCGCTTGGCCAGTTCGACCTCGGCCCGGCGGCAGCCATGTCGCTGGTCTACTTCCTGATCATTCTTCTGTTGTCTTGGGTGTTCTACACCGTGATGACCAACTA